>CAZFHF010000222.1:1375-5806 GCA_964518655.1 uncultured Bacteroidales bacterium
CGGGAATTTATGAGGTTAGATTTACAGATTCCAAATCCTGTGATACGATAACTATAAGCAGCATTGAGGTCGGCCAGCCAACACCTTTGATTATTGATACTGTAGAGGTATCTGAGATCATATGCAATGGCGGCAGCGGCGGCCTGAGCATTACAGTGCTTGGCGGTACATGGCCATACCAGAGCTCCCTGAACGGAGGGGCGTACACACAAACACTTATTTACACGGGTCTGTCAGCCAACTCATATAATGTTACTGTCAGGGACGCCAGCCTGTGCGAAACATCATATTCTGACAATCCTGTGGTCTTAACTGACCCGCCGCCTATAGCTATAGACAGCCTGTCAGTCACTGATGTTACAGGATGCTATGGCGACAGTAACGGTTCGTTGTATATCGAAGCTTCAGGAGGGTGGAACTATTTCTCATACGCCCTGCATGATTCAGTATATCAGTCAGGTAATTTATTCGCAGGCCTTTCAGGAGGCAGTGATACCTTATATATAAGAGACTCTCTGGGCTGCGTTATTGTGCTTGATACAATAACCATTGACCAACCGACACAGATTACCCTTGATATTATTACAACTCCTGTTATGGGGCCAAACCCGGGGACAATAACAATATCCGCTTCAGGTGGCACCCCCGGATATACATACTCAATAATTCTTGCCAATGATACAACCACAAATAAGACAGGATTTTTTGACGGCCTGGGTGTTGGTATTTACGGAATACTGGTTGAGGATACTCTTGGGTGTTTTGTTACTGATACTACAGAAATTACCAAAAGTGAATTATCTGTATTTATTGACGGATTTGAAAACGTGACATGCTACGGATATATGGATGGAGGCTTTGACTTCTATATCGTTCCGATTGGAACAAGCCCGCCGTTTATCGTATCACTTATGTATTCAACAGATACACTGACATATACTATAGGTTCATTCAATGGCAGCTTTGCCGGTCAATTAGGCGCCGATACATATCACCTGCATATTGAAGATGTGGCAGGCAGTGAATATGATACAACATTAGTAATCACTGAACCTCCTGCTATTGATATAACATCCGTTGTTACAAATTCATCCTGTACAAAATATATTATTGACGGATCAATTGAATTAACAGTTACCGGAGGAGTTGGAGGATTCAGCTATCAGTGGTACAGGAATTCAACGCTATTTTCCAGTGATACCAACTTGTATGATATAGGTCCGGGTTACTATGAAGTACAGGTTACCGATGATTCGTCGTGTACTGCAACAGAAGGTTATATTGTAGAAGTCCTGGATTCTGTTGATGCGGATGCAGGATTTGACGGAAGCATATGTGCCGGTGAAACTATTTACCTGAACGGCTCCAGCGAAAGAGGCTTAAGCTTCGTCTGGTCACCTGGTTCAGCTCTCGACGATTCTACAATACTCAATCCTGAAGTTATTATTGAAGATAGTACTGAGTTTGTGCTTACAGCCTACCGTGGTGTTTGCTGGGAAAGCGACACAGTGTCAGTATTTGTTTATCCGATTGATAGTATTGAGATATACGATCCGTCAGGAGCATTGAACATTGATACTGCCTTATACCTTATTCAGGGTGAATCATACCTTATTGCAGCCACTCCTGATTTTGCATTATACTTGTGGGTGCCATCATCAGGGTTAAGTGATACAACAACCCAGGGAACATATGTTACACCGCAGACAGTGCATCAGCAGTATGTTGTGTACGGGACAAATATATATGGATGTATCTCCTCTGACACAATTGACGTATACATGGCAAGAGAGATAAATACAATATATTCAGGATTTACACCAAATGCTGACGGCTTTAATGATACATGGCATATCCCAAGTGCTGCTGATTATGGAGATAAGATTGAGGTGGATATATTTAACAGGTGGGGAGAAAGAATATTTCATTCAAAAGGATACGGAGCAGAACAGGAATGGGATGGAAGGCATAAAAATAAAGATTTGCCAATTGGCACTTATTACTATATTATTAAAATCAATGATGGAAGATCTGAGCCTATGACGGGGGCTGTAACAATAATAAGATAATATGAAAAAACTACTGCATTTTCTTCTGATATTATTTCTGGCAACGGGTATTAAGGGACAGCAAAAACCCTTAACATCCTTGTTTATGACAAATCCCTTTGCAATTAATCCTGCTCTTGCAGGTACACATAATTACTTTCAGATAATTTCAAATAATCGCTTTCAGTGGGTAGGATTTAAGGATGCCCCTGTTACCAATACATTGAGTATCTTCGGCCCGATGGTTAAATATCCTATGGGCTGGGGAGGTACTATTACCTATGATGTCGCCGGATCAGTGAGTATAGGAAGTATACACGGTTCGTATGCTTATTATTACCCTATAAACGAAGATATCAAAGTATCAATGGGACTGAACCTTGGTTTTATGCAATATAAAATTGACCTGGCAAAAATTACACTTGAAGATATAGATGATCCACAGTACAGCACAGCTGAGGATACTTATTATCCGCTTGACGCTACTGTAGGCATATACTGTTATTCTTCAACTTATCATGTTGGATTTGTTGCAACTAACTTAATTAACAATAAAATTAAATTTGGAGAACAACCAACTGGTTTAAGTAAATTAAAAAGTCATTTCTATCTTATTGGAGGATACAAATACTTCATTAACAGGGAATGGGCCGTAGAGCCGTCACTTATTCTTAAAAAAGTATCCCCGGCACCCTTTCAACTGGATTTTAACACCAGGGGCTGGTATCGAAACATGGTATGGTTGGGTATATCATATCGTACCCAGGAAGCACTTTCAATATTGCTGGGATATATTTATGAAAAAAAGATCCAGATAAGCTATGCTTATGATATTGTGCTAAATCCTTTACGTCAATATAATTTTGGTTCCCATGAATTTACCCTGAGTTATAGATTTGACAACATTAAGAAATAATGCGACAAATAAGCTGTTACTTCATTATAAGCCTGATATTGTTCTCATGTGCTAATGTTAAAAGAAAATACCTTATACCGGATAAAGTACTTGTTCCCCTTTTGGTTGATCTGCATATTGCAGATGGAATAGGTGCAGCTCAACGCGCATTGCCGCTTCCGGAAGATCTTGACTCTGCCGCCTTGTATAATAGTATATTTGAAAAATATGGTGTATCAAGAACACAATTTGACTCAACCATGACATACTATACTGACCATCCCAAAAACTTCAATAAGATTTATGAGAAAGTTATAGAAAAATTAAGCAGGCTCGAAAGTGACCTGAAGAATTTGGAAAAAGAAGAACTTGAAAAAAGAGGAACGGTTGTTTATAAAGACGAGAAGAATTACAAATTACCCGAAGATGGGAAAACTAACCGCGTTGGATTTGAAATACCTGTTTCCGGTTTGGGTGAATATACAATACATGCCCGAATAAAAGTGCTCAAAGAAGATGAATCATATCAGCCAAGAATACATGCTTTTTTCTGGTATGATAACGGAACCAAAGATGGATATAAAGATTTTTTCAGAGGTGTTCCTATAAAAAAGGATAATATATTAAATTCTTATTCAGTATCAAAAAGCCTTAGTAATAAAAAAGTTACACATCTAAAAGGTTTTATTTACGATCATACTGAGCAGGATACTTTATTTACAAAACACGCTTATATAACCGGTATTAAAATTGTTTATGTAAGTTTATAGTATTGTAATTTTAAAATTGAAAAAATGTTAAATATTTATACAAAAACAGGACTGTTTCTTATCGGTCTCTTAATAATTGCCGTTTCCTGCAAGAAGAAAAGTGAAGACAGGGAAAATGCATTTACTGCAAATGAAAAAGTGTTTTCAACACCAAACGGTTACCTTGAAATCTATTCACCGGAGGATGATGGAGGCGATTTTGATATTTTTCTTACAGATGGTGAATATATTACAGATTCATCTTATAATTATAATTCTGAAGTATATTTCGATTTTAAATCCCCTTCCACTACGGAGCTCTCATCAGGAGAGTATGTTTTTGATCCTGAATGGAGCCCCGGTTCTTTTGATTATGCAACAGTTACGATGTACGGGGATAATGGTGTAACTTTTGAAGTAACTGACGGCGCCGTGGATATTAATAAATCGGGTGATACCTATGAGATCTCATATGAAATAACTATAGGTAACATCACGCTTGTCAGTGGTTACTATAAAGGCTCCCTGGAAGAGATAGACCATACACAGTAATATTTATCACTTTACTCCCATTTATTAAGTATCTTTGCACCTCAAAAAGATATTATAATTCCCGAATTTTTTATGGCTACATTTCTGTTTGATACAACTATCTTCGGCCCGGTAATTAGCAGGCGGCTGGGTGAGTCGCTGGGTATAAATCTATTGCCGGGAAACAGGAAGATCTGTAATTTCAACT
>CAZFHF010000223.1:0-5777 GCA_964518655.1 uncultured Bacteroidales bacterium
CCTGAACAGCGATAAAAATCATTATAATATTTTACAATCACAGGCATCAGCCTGTCTTTTACGGAAGATTTTGAGACCTTTATTATTTCTGCATTACACTCCGAACATCTGATAAAAGGATTTATTAACGATCCAAGGTTAAATCTGTTTATTACTTCCTCAACCTGTTTTGCCGGCTCCTGACTCCTCACAAAATATCCATGTGACACACTGCTATTCTTCAAGATACCTTTGTCACGGGTAAGTATAATCCTTTTATCATTCTTTGCTACCTTAATAATTTGCGAATCCATAAAATCATTTCTATACAGAGTGTCAAATCCTAAAAAACGCAGGTATTTTGCCAGTTTGCCAAGATGTGTGTCAAGTATGAATCTGGGATCTCTAAGTGCTGTTTTTCTTAAGCTTGTAATATTTGAAACATCAAAAGTTTCGAAAACCGGGTATACCGAAACATAGTCTTTATCCTGCAACCTGTATTGAAAGTTTACCGGTTTGCTATTTACTAAAATCATATCAACCTCAGTATGCGGAATACCCAATGTTTCAATTGCATGTTTAACCGAACAGTTTTTATCAAGGATTAAAGTAAATGGCTGCTTTTTTTTGTTTTTTGGAAGAAAATCCTTCAGTTCTTCATAAAAACGAAAAGTTATATTTACAGGCATAACTATAAAATAATGTTCTTGAGCGCCATAGCAAAGACAAGTATTTGTGATACTATAAATGAATATGACAATAAATACTATCAGGCACCTGGATGTATATTTTGTATATTGCGCCCTTAATACTACACTATTTAATAAGCTCGATACTCCTCTTAACAAACTTATTTAATTCTTCTCCCTTTAACATGTTATTTGCCAGTAAAGCCAGGTCGATAAGCTGTTTTACGAGTTTATTCTTTTTCCCGTAATCAGATAATAACTTTTCCTGTTTTTCCTTAATCTTATTAATATTTTTATCGAGATCTTCAATTTTATCTTTATCTTCCTGCGTTATCTCCTCTTCCTTTTTATCCTTATTATCTTTTTCCAGTTTTACCTTGTCATCAACAAACGGTTTTATTTCCTCTTTTAATTTCGCAACCTTCTCTCCAACTTTCTTGTCTATGTCTTCAGCAAGCCTGAGAATATGAGGATGATTTGAATTAATTACCATATTATAGCTATCCGGCATATCCCCATAAAAACTCATCATACCTCCCAACTTTGACATATCCTTCATTCTTCTCATAAATTCAGACTGTGTAATTAAAACCGGATTGTCTGCCTCATTAAGGTTTTCAAATAATATGTTATAGTTCTCTTTACCCGACAGATGGCTTTTAAATACCGGAGTGAGGTTTTCTTTCTGCTCACTGGTGAGTTTTGATTCTTTGGTTTCTTCTTTTTGTATAAGTTTATCGATAGTATCAGAATCAACCCTTAAAAATCTGCTGTCTTTAAATTTTTGTTCAATATGATTAATAAAGTGTGTATCAAGCTGGCCATCCATTATCAGTACATCATAACCTTTAGATTTTGCAGCATCAATAAAGCTATACTGTTCATCTGTTTTGGTAGCATATAAATAAATCAGAGTCTTATTCCTGTCAGTCTGGTTGGCCTTTATTAGTTTCTCATACTCATCAAAAGTAAAGTATTTGCCATCAGTATTTTTAAATAATGCAAATTTCTCTGCTTTTTCATGAAACTTCTCTTCAGTCATCATTCCATATTCAATAAATAATTTTATATCATCCCACTTCTTCTCGAACTGGCTGCGGTCCTTTTTAAATATTTCTTCAAGTTTGTCAGCAACTTTCCTGGTAATATGGCTTGAAATCTTTTTTACATTCTGATCATTCTGAAGAAAGCTTCTGGAAACATTTAACGGTATATCAGGTGAATCAATCACTCCATGCAAAAGAGTTAAGAATTCAGGGACTATGCCCTCTACAGAATCAGAAACATAAACCTGATTGCAATAAAGCTGAATCTTATTCTTTTGTATTTCAATATTATTCCTGATTTTCGGAAAATATAGTATTCCGGTTAGGTGAAAGGGATAATCCACATTTACGTGTATGTTAAAAAGCGGCTCTTCAGAAACAGGATATAAATCATGATAGAATTTATTGTAATCCTCATCTTTTACATCAGCAGGTTTTCTTGTCCAAAGGGGCTTAGTATCATTTATAATTTTATCCTTATCAAGTTCAACTTCCTTACCGTCTTTCCATTCTTTCACTTTTCCAAAGCCAATTTCTACCGGCAGAAATCTGCAATATTTGGTTAATAATTCATTTACTTTATTTTCTTCAGTAAATTCTCTTGAATCTTTGTCAAGATAGAGAATCACCTCTGTTCCTCTTTCTTTTCTGTCTGTTTCTTCAATTGTATATTCCGGCGAACCGGTGCATGTCCATTTTATTGCTTTTGAATTTTTTTTGCATGACTTTGTATATATTTCAACCTTGTCTGAAACCATAAATGATGAATAAAATCCCAGTCCGAAGTGCCCGATCATAGCATCTTCCTGATTTTTGTATTTTGCCAGGAATTCTTCAGCACTGGAAAAGGCGATCTGGTTTATATATTTTTCTATTTCTTCAGAAGTCATTCCTATACCCTGATCAGATACGCTCAGTGTATTTTTCTTTTTATCAACCCTGACCCTGATTGTTAAATCGCCGAGTTCACCTTTAAAGTCTCCAACATTTGATATTGTCATTAACTTTTTCGTAGCATCAACGGCATTGGAAATAAGCTCCCTTAAAAATATCTCATGATCTGAGTATAAAAATTTCTTTATTATTGGAAAGATGTTTTCTGAAGTTACTCCGATTTTCCCTGTTTGCATTTTTACTATTTTTTGAATTTATAATAATATTTATAACGAGCTTCCCTTTTCAAAGAGTATGCCAACGTAAAATTACTGTCAATAAGTCATTAATAATTATCAAATGACTAATAAATGTCATGAAAATTTCCGGATTATTGTACTTCTAGTAAGACTTATTCCTAACATCAATGTCTTTTATTTCATTCCATGTTCCATTTTCAAATTTCAGTCCGTCATATGAAAAATCGGGTCCATAGAACATGTGATTTCCTTCATATATAGGTTTTGCCGGAGACAGGTGGTCGTAAACTATCATATCTAATTCATCATTATACTTAAGACCCATTGCAGCCTTGGTTGAATATTCAAAAATAATCCTGCTACAGATCTCATTTTTATAATTGAATAACGGTTTACCAAAAACAGGTATATAATCACTGGTAAAGTACAGTACATCAATAATTTTTTTATTTGTAAGCAGTGAATTAAAATCAAAACCCAACAAAGTATAGTATGTCTCATTTTTATATTCTGTTTGGATTATTTCGTAATATAATGCACCAAACCAGCTGCTATCAGAAAGAATAAGTTTCTCGGGCTGCTCCAGAATCCCTGATTCGTCATTTAATTGAAAGAGAAGTATATTATTTTCTTCAGATGGTAAATACTGAATGAAGCCGAAATATTTATGTGAACCGTCAGTGTAAGGTATATTCCATGTATAAATTCTGATTCTCATGTCCGGCGAAGTAATTTTACCCATGTTTTTCAGTGAATCAAAAGGATATTTAAATGATTCCTTTATTAACAAAACCTCGCCAAGGTTATTAATTATTTTCTCATTTATCTGCTCCTTCTCCAAATAATCACTATTACCGGAGATACTTCCAAATAATTCACTAATTACAAGCTCATATTTATGAATTAACAGAGAATCCGCATCGTTGGCCAATAATCCTGTGGCTGAATTAAAGAAAATAGCAATACTCAATAATAGGAAATTTCTCATTCTGAACATTAAAATTATATAATATTAATAACTGGAAATTTATCAAAAAATTTTAATACATATAAAAAGAAACTTTAAAATAAGTGTGGAATTAGCTTAAGAGAGGATATTATTTTATTATCAGGTTGATATCTCCCATCAGTTTGTCTTTGTATGACTTTCCTATAGGTATTGATTTTGCCCCGTCATGTGTTTTAATGATCACTGAATTATCCTCAATTACTTTTATACTGCTGGTGTTTACAATGTATGATCTATGAACTCGTGTAAATCTGTTGGATGGCAGTTTCTGTTCAATAGCTTTCATTGTAAAGTGGATGGTATATTTATCACTGAATGTATTAAAGATCACATAATTCTCAAGGGCTTCGACCCACAGTATATCTTCATATTTAAGTCGTACAAGGGCTGAGTTTTTCTTTATAAATATCTCATTTTCCTTTGTGTCAACTTTGTTTTTAAACCTGACATTTGCCTTATTAACGGCCTTAAAAAATCTGCTGTAAGAAATTGGTTTAAGCAAGTAGTCTGTTACATCGTAATTGAAGGCATCAAGGGCATATTTATCTTTAGATGAAATAATTATTATCTGGGGAGGGTTGGTTAATGTTTCGAGAAAATCAATACCACTCATTTCAGGCATTTCAATATCAAGGAAGATCAAATCTATATCTTCTTCGCTATTAAAAGCATTTATGGCGTCTACAGCATTCTCATAAGAACTAAGAAGATTAAGCTGATCCGTGCGATTAACGAATTCCTCGATTATTCTTCTTGACATTAAATCATCATCAATTATAATACAATTCATATGATAAATTTTTCGTCAACAAATATAATACGCCCGTCAATATTTTAACCAAAAATAAACAAAAAAATGTATCTAATTACAAAAAAAAACACAAATATGTGAGTATAATGTCTAACTACCTAGCTTGCATATAAATGCCCTCTCAAGAACATCAGATCTTTTAATACTTTGCTTCAGCCAGTGTATTTTAATATCGGTTTTCTCCTGCTCTGTCAGGGTCCAGTCAATATCAGAGCTTCTTAACTTTGAGACAAGATTACTTAGTATTATTGCTGCAGAAACGGATATGTTAAAGCTCTCAGTAAATCCAAACATTGGAATTTTTAAACATTCATCTGACAAGTCAATTATTTCATCTGATAATCCTTTAAGCTCAGTACCAAAAAGAAGAGCCAGCCTTCCATCCTTCAGGTTAAGATCTTCAAGTAATGTGCCGTTTTTATGAGGAGTAGTTGCTACTATTCTGTATCCCATTTTTTTGAGACAGTTAACTGCTGTTCTGGCGTTATTCTCATTCTTATCATATTTTATAAGATTAAGCCATTTATTTGCACCTAGTGTAACATCAGGATTTATCTCATAATTATATTTGTTTTCAATAATATGTATATCCTGTATCCCGAAGCACTCGCATGTACGTAATACTGCACTTGCATTTTGCGATTGATATATATCTTCCAGCACAACTGTTATATATCTCGTCCTTTCCTTAATAATTTTATTAATTAAGGTTAATCTGCGTTTTGTCACATACTGTTCCAGGTATTTTTGCAGTTCCTTTTTCATCAACTACAAATTTTCTTCGTATAGAATTTATTATAAACAAAAAAAAAGGGAGCATAAAATTGCTCCCTTAATCTCTTTTTCTTACTTATTATTTAACAGTACCAGCTAAATCGCTTCCTGCCTTAAATTTAACAACTTTTTTTGCGGGGATAGTAATTTCTTTACCTGTTTGTGGGTTTCTACCAGTTCTTGCACTTCTATGAGCAACTGAAAAAGAACCAAAACCTACTAACGCAACGCGATCACCTTTTTTAAGTGCGCCAGATGTTGCTTTAATGAAGGAATCAAGGGATTTCTTAGCATCGGCTTTAGTTAAACCTGCATCGCCAGCAATGGCATCTATTA
>CAZFHF010000224.1:0-4364 GCA_964518655.1 uncultured Bacteroidales bacterium
GGAGTTTATTAAGAGAATTCAGGATTTTACCGGAGCACAATATGCAGTATTGGCCAATAATGGAACACTTGCACTTTATTTGTCATTGCTGGCTGCAGGAGTTCAACGTGATGACGAGGTTATTGTAACTGATTTTTCATTTAATGCTTCAGCATCGTCAATAGCTTTTGCAGGAGCAAAACCTGTATTTGTGGATATAAATAGCCGGGATCTGCAGATTGATACCGGTAAAATAGAAAAATGTATAACACCAGGGACAACAGCTATAATGCCTGTGCATATTTACGGACAGGCATGCGACATGGATCCCATACTGCAGCTTGCCAGGGCACATAATATGAAGGTCATTGAAGATGCAGCCCAGGGCTTCGGAGTATTTTACAGGAACAGGCATACAGCAGTAATAGGTGATGTTGGGATTATTTCATTCTTTGCAGATAAAACTATAACAACAGGTGAAGGTGCAATAATACTTACTAATGATGAAGATATATATAACCGGCTGAAGATGCTGAGAAATCAGGGACGACCTAACAGCGGGACTTTTATACATCCTGAGCTGGGTATGAATTTCAGAATGACTGATTTACAGTGTGCAGTGGGTGTGGCACAGCTGGATAAATTTGACGAGATAGTAAAAATAAAAAATAATAACTATGAGTTATATGCAAAGTACCTTGAAGACATTCCTCAAATATCATTCATTGAGTTAAATGATTATTCGAATTTTATTCCTTTCAGAGTAAATATAAGGGCTGAAAAACTCCCTGGATTGCTTGATTATCTTGAAAGTAACTTAATTCAAACAAGACGCCTGTTTTACCCCCTGCACCGGCAGCCTTGCTTCAGCTATCTAAAATATAAGGAAAAAGACTTTCCTGATTCCAACAAAGCCTATGATGAAGGATTATCATTACCTGTTCATTGCGGATTAAATGAAGAGGATATCAGGTATATGTGCAATACTATAAGGAAGTTTTATGAAAAGAACAAGTGATGCAAACATATGTCTTATTAATGATAATATTTACATTAATAGATTAGCTAATCTCCATTTGTCAGCATTCAAAGGATTACTGTCAGGAGCAATAGGGGTAAGGTTCCTGAGGTTCTTCTACCACCGGATTATAAAGGAAGGATTTATCTTTGCCTGTTTTGAGGATGAACAGATCATTGGTTTTGTCACAGGTATTACAGATGAGAAGAGGATATATAATATAAAGTATTATTTTTGTGCTTTGTTGGGTATTATTGCACATATTTATGATCCCCGGACGATTCTTCGTTTATACAGGCATATATTAAGAATAATAAAACTAAGAGATGTAAAAATCAAGGCTGAGCTGCTGTCAATTGTTGTGGATGAAAAAAGCAGGGGCAGGGGAGTTGGAAAAGCATTGGTTGAAAGTCTGAATAAATTTATGACAGAAAAGGGAGTAAGCAGATATAAAGTATTTACGGATATGAAATACAGTACAGGACACAGGCTGTACGACAGGATGGGATTTATACTGGACAGGGAAATGAATCTTGCAGGTCTGGTGCTTAGAATGTATATAAAAGAACTTAACTAATTATAAAATTTTAAACTAATGAACATATTAATCACAGGTGGTGCGGGGTATAAAGGAATAATATTGACCACCAGGCTTTTGGAAGCAGGGAATAAAGTTACGGTATTTGATAATTTCATGTATGGCTATGAGCCTATACTTCATCTGGTAAAAAACAAGAATTTAACAATACAGAAAGGCGACATCCGTAATAAAATTGAAGGTGTAAATAAATTTGATGCAATATTTCATTTAGCAGGAATAAGCGGTTACCCGGCTTGTAGTGCCAATCCTCATTCAGCACATATAATAAATGTTCAGGGCACAAGAAATATCACAAGGGGATTAGGGAAGGATCAAATCTTTATATATGCCTCAACAAGTTCATTCTATGGCAAAACGGGAGAACCCTGTACTGAAGAAACCCGGATAAATCCCTTCAGCGTATATGCCAATACAAAATATATGGCAGAACAGATCACTATGGAAAAGGAAAATGCAATAGCTCTGAGATTTGCCACAGTATTTGGCTTTAGTCCAAAAATGAGAATTGACCTTATTGTAAACGATTTTACATACAAAGCAGTGAAAGAGGGAGTGCTGGTGTTATTTGACAGTTTTTCAAAAAGAACATTCATGCATATCGAAGATGCTGCAGCGTGCTATATGTTTACCCTTAATAATTTTGATAAAATGAAGGGCAGGATATTTAATGCAGGAGGTAATCATCTTAATTACTCAAAGCTGGAAATCGCTCAGTTGATAAGGGATAGAGTAGATTTTAAAATTGTTGAATCAGAAGTTAAGGATAAAGATATACGGCACTATATTGTTAATTTTGATAAAATAGAAAAACTTGGATTTGTCCCAAAAATAAGTGTTGAGGAGGGTATTGATGAATTGCTGAAAGTTTATGAATTTTATGAATATTATTCTCATTATAAAACAATATAATTCATATTGTCAGTATTGATAAATCTTTTTGTGTCCTAAAATTCTATCCTGTAATTAAATACCGGAATAAATCCCATCTGTGTCCATGTTTCAATTTCCCCGTTTTCACCGCTATGGGGATTGAAGTAATCGCCTGCAACATTAAGCCTGTTTGTGAGATTTTGAATATCGATTTCCCATATTCGTGTTGTTTTTTTCTTGTTTCGCCTGAAACTTATCTTCAGGTCATACCTTCCAAAATAAGGATACTGCTCTGAATATGGTTTGCTTTCATCCCTTACGGTATATCCTTCCTCCCTTGACCGCTCTATGTCAATTGGAGTGTACCTTCTGCCGCCGGCCCATATTCCCCTGAAACTAATTTGCATTGTATTTGCTTTTGATTTGCTTATTTTAAATTCTTTGCCGGCCAGGATATTTGTCACATAATTTCCGTTATATCTTGTATCCCTTTCAATACCATCACCTGCAATAAATTTTGAATCATAAAGAGAACCGGTTATTAAAAAATAATAGTCGCCGGAAAAGAATTTCTCCAGTGTTAATTCAATGCCATAGTTCCTGCCTGTGCCGTTATTTATTAGTGGGATTGAAGTATATCCGGAGCTGTAGTTTATTGCAGAGAAATAACTTAAGTCATCATCCTCCACAGGTATATCATATAAATCCTGATAGTAAAATTCCAGTTTCAGGTATAAATTCCTGGTTAGTTTATTATCATATGCTATTACATAATGGCGGGCTTTGGTAAGATCTATGTTTTTGTTGGGCTGTTCTTCGGTGCCGTCATCCAGAGTCCGCCTGGCATAATAATTAGTAAGTGTCTCAATTTTGCTGTGCAAGCCAAACCCGGCACTTATTGATTGTTTTGGATGAAAGCTCCATTTCACTCCAAATCTGGGTTCTATTGAGTAATTGCCATTTAAAGCAAAATACATAAGATGAAAACCGTTGTTGAATATTATTTTATCATTTGGCCTTAATTTCCAGTTAACATATCCCTGAAATAATTCCGTGCTTCCATCCTGATCAACCTCTGTAACCATTATTTCATCTTCTCTTTCATAATAATCAGTATACAGATCAAAATATAGTTTACTGAAGATTAATCCTGATTTGAGAGTGTTCCGTGCATTAAATTTTGTATGAACGGAAAATGTGGTTTTTGCAGTTTGATATACGAAGTTTTCACTGGCTTTGTAGTATAATTCATCATAATTATCATTTTCCCTGTATGTCCATATATTTCTGCTTGCTGTGAGAGCGATAACACTTTTAAGATATGTCTTGTCATTTACCCTGATAATAGCGGATGCTCCCATAACTCCCATATCAGTTCTGAAATCATTCTGCTGTACATTGTCTTCGCCTTCATGGATATTGCTTGTACCTCCTATACCGAACACAGAGAAAGAACCAAAAGATTTCACAGGAATGTTAATGTTAAATGTCAAATCCTGAAAAGCAGGAACTGCATCACCGGCAATTTTAATACCTATTGTATTTAAAATTGCAAGGGTTGAATATCTGTAGTTAATTAAATACGATGATGGATTATCTTTAATAACAGGGCCTTCAAAAGAGCAGTCAGTTCCCAGAAAACCTGCCTGCACAGAATATTCCCGTTTTTCATTATTCCCTTTCCGCAGATTGATATCAAAGACCCCCGAGTAGGCATTGCCATATTCAGCAGGGAAGGCACCGGTAAAAAAATCAGAATTATCAAGTGTTGTGCTGTTAAGTATACTTATGGGACCACCTGTTGCCCCTTCATCAGCAAAATGATTCGGATTGGGTATTGTCTTTGTTTCATATTAATGGCATTTTAGAATCCTTATCTATCACATTTCCACGTAT
>CAZFHF010000224.1:4374-5736 GCA_964518655.1 uncultured Bacteroidales bacterium
AACAATATCGTTGTCACCATCGGGATTTGGGCTTACACCTGCAAAAGATACAGCCATTCTTGCCGGATCATTGATGCTGCCTGCATATCTTTTAGTCTCTTCAACAGTGAAGGAGCGTGCACTCACAGAGCTCATTTTGTTGATAGTCTCCGATTTATGAGCTTTTCCATTTATAACAACCTCCTCAAGCTTAATAACCGATTCTATTAATTCTATGGTCAATACAACCTCTTTTCCTGCTCCTGTTAATACATTTGGGATTGTCTTTGTTTCATACCCTATGTACTGCACAATTATGTCGTACCTGCCAACAGGAAGATCATCAAACCTGAAGTCTCCTAACAAACCTGTGACAGCTCCGATAATTGGATCCGAACCATCAATATACAAAGTGACGCCGATTAATGGTATTTTCGAATCCTTATCTATCACATTTCCACGTATCGTTTGAGTGAGATCCTGCGTATTGCTGCTCCGGGCTGCAAATATGATGATGATTCCAAAAATTATCCTGAAAATTAGTCTCATTAATAAAAATTTCATATGTCAATGTTTAAAGACAATATGAAATAAACAGGGTTGCATTGAAGGGGGGAATAACCTCTATTTCCCGGAATCACCCGGTCCCGGACTTAGTCTTTTTATTGCTTCTTCAAGAGGTACATCAGGTTTTATATAGTTATATTCTTCCCAGAATGAGTCGTTATATTCACTCACCTGTTCGGTAAAAACACTCATTGTTTTTGCTGCTTCTTTTGCTTTAAATCTTTTTACATCTGTTGTATCTATATCTGTCACTGCCATTTCAATGACAGTATTAAATACTGTGCCGAACAGTTTCTTTCTTTTCCTTATTCTGAATTCTGTTTCACACCTGATAAAATTCAGGTAATATTTATCATTATATTCCCTGAATTTTACCTGGTATTCTGCTTTTAATGGTTTGACCCTGAAAAACCGTGGTTTTTTAACAACAAAATATTTTGCGGCCTCTTCAATCCTGCTTTGTGTTAATGAGAAATCCACACCTTTAATTGCCAGGCTGTTGAGATCAAGATAAATTTTCCCGGTAAATGGTATGTAGCCAACTCCTTCCTTTTGTTCGAATTTAATGACATATGCTTTCTTATGATTGTCAATCATTACATCAGCCATCTTATACCTGTACTGATTAAAGTATTCCGGATCCAGAAAATCAGCACGGTTTTTAACAATATCAAGTAACAATGTTGTACTTAGACCACCCTTCAGCTTAAGGATTATACTGTCTGTCTTGTTTATATCCTTGCTTGTCCTTGCCTTGATAAACTTAATCTGATCATTCAGGTATGATTCATTATAAGGTGATTTGAGAGTTTCTAT
>CAZFHF010000225.1:0-5732 GCA_964518655.1 uncultured Bacteroidales bacterium
GTCAAAATCATATACTACTGCAGGAATCCTTATGAGAATGTTCTTTATCCTTACTATTGCAACTTCATTGATAGGTTTATTCGGTTTATCGGTATTCATAGCCGAAAGGCACCGTAAAGAAGTGGGCATAAGAAAGGCATGCGGTGCTTCAGTCATGAAAATTATTTTTAAGCTGTCAAAAGGATTACTTATACAAGTTGCTGTTGTTTTAAGCATTGCCACTCCTGTTTCTTATTTCTTCACAAAAGGTTACCTTTCAGTTTTTCCTCACCATTTCGAACCGGGAATACTGTTTTATCTGACAGGTGGCATAGTTGGCTCATTAGTATTGATAATTACTGTGAGCTGGCAAACATGGAGGGCAGCAAGCAGGAATCCTGTAGAAGCTCTAAGATATGAGTAATAGCATATTTACCTGGTTATATAAAATACGATAAAGGGAATGTGCAAGAATAATCGAAGGAAGGAAAGAAGGATTCTATATAATCATCATTCATTTGAAGTTTAATATGAATATTTAAACATTAATTAATTTGATTAGAAACTATATAATAATTGCGCTAAGGAATATTTTCAGGTATAAGACATTTTCACTTGTCAATATAACCGGCTTGACCCTGGGAATTGCCTGTGCTTTAATTATTCTCATCTGGGTGAACTATGAATTCAGTTTTGACAGATATCATAAGAATCTGGAGAATCTTTATTTTGTATATCTTGAACAGGATCTTATATCAAATAAAGAAATCAGCCAGTATACTTCAGGCCCTTTAGCTGAGGATCTGAAATCACAGTTTCCGGAAATTAAAAACTCCTGCCGGTTAGGCAGAATTGCGGAGGTTCTTTTCCATTACAGTCCTGCTGATAATGCAAATGAGGATATTAAAATTATTGAACCTGATGTTATGATGGCCGATCCTGCAATCTTTGAGATGTTTACCTATCCTTTTATTAAAGGTGATCCGGAAACTGCGCTGAGCGATCCTTTTTCAATTGTCCTGACTAAAGAACTTGCAAATAAATATTTCGGCAAAGAAAATCCGCTTGGAAAAACAATAAGACTGTTTAACGAATATGATATGAAGGTAACAGGTGTTATAGAAAATGTTCCTGAAAATACACATTTTAAATTTAAATCACTGGTGCCGGTTGAATTTGCAAAAAAAACAGGATGGAAATTCGAATACGATAATAATTTCGTATTCACTTTTTTGCTTTTGGAAGAAGGTACAGATTATAAAGATCTGAATAAGAAAATCAATAAAGACCTTATTTCTCCGGAAACATCCATAAAACGTGAATACTGGCTTGAATCCATGTCCAGGCTCCACCTTTACGGTTATCAGTACCCCCAGCGTATAATATTTATAATAGTCTTTTTATCAGTTGGAATACTAACACTGGTAATTGCATGTATAAATTACATGAGTCTTACTACTGCCCGACTTAACCTGCGCGCAAAGGAAGTTGGTATAAGAAAAACAACGGGAGCTGACCGGCGGGATCTTATTTATCAATTTATCGGGGAATCATTAGTTGTGGCAATAATTGCTTTAAATTTTGCCATAATTATTGTACATATAGCATTGCCCTTTATTAACAGACTAACCAATAGTTCAATTTTCTTTCATTTTGCTGATATTAGCACTTTATTGATTTTGCTTGGTATTCTGATATTTGTTGGTATTATATCGGGAAGCTACCCTGCCTTTGTCCTTTCTGCATTCAATCCTGTATTATCATTAAAAGGAGGTATTATTCATGCAAATAAAAGAGCGCTCTTCAGAAAGACACTTGTTATTTTTCAATTTACTTTTACAGTAATAGTTACTATAAATATTATCGCCACCCAGAAACAAATGAAATTCATGAATGATTTGGGATTTAGCAAGGAAAACATACTTTACTCCAAACTCAGGGGGAATATTCGTGATAACTTTAATTTAATAAGAAACGATTTACTTGAAAATCCTATGATTCATGAAATAAGTTCTGCATCCGATTTGCCGGTGATTATGTTTAACAGGGGTGTAAACTGGGGACTTCATATCGACGATATTAACTCTGCTGCTACGGTTGGTTCAGTTAGTTATGATTACCTGAATACTTTTGGATTTAGAATAATATCAGGCAGGTTTTTCTCCCGGGATTATCAATCTGATAAAAATGCAGTTGTAATTAATGAACAAACAGTAAAAGAACTTGGATTAAAAAATCCTATAGGAGAAGAAATCTATTTCAATAAAATAAAATACGATGTAATTGGTGTAATACAGGATTTTCATTTTATTCCGAAAGTAATGAAAATTACTCCCTTGATTTTATTCCTTCATGCTGATAATAATAGTTATGCATTTATTAAAATCAGCCCTTCTCCAAATATTACAAAAGATAATATCGCAGAAATTAAAGATTTTATTGATAATACAATTAAGCAATATAATCCGGACTATCCTCATGAACTATTGTTACTGGACAAGTTCGAATTAAAGGAGCAAAAAAGTTATACTTCAATAATAGATTTAACAACCTGGTTCGCGCTAATAGGAATTATTATATCCTGTGTGGGACTGTTCGGGTTATCGTCCTTCCTTACTATACAACGAACAAAAGAAGTCGGAGTTAGAAAAGTACTGGGCTCTTCAGCGTTAAGTCTGGCCGGTAAATTTTTAAATGAATATTTGATACTCTGGATAATATCGGTAGGGATAGCCATACTTTTCTCTTATCTTGGAGGTATAGCCTCATCAAGCATGATGGCCTACGTCGTAGACGTCGGAATAGGCCACTATATTATAGTTAGTATAATTACACTCGTTATAGCAGTATTTACTGTTGGTTACCAGACCATTACAACAGCATTTAAAAATCCGGTGGAATCATTAAGATATGAATAAATATAATCCCTGTAACCTTTCCTGAATAAGAGGCTTTTATAATATTAGATTTTTTATGTTCATAATTTAAATAAATCTGTTATGAAAACAATGTCATTATTAATTGCCCTGTGCTCCGTTTTATCAAATATTATATACGCACAGGAAGAAAAGAATGAACTTACCGTAATTGTTAAAGATATCAGAAATGATAAAGGTTTGGTAGGAATACAACTCATAAATAAAGAAGAGACTGTTATTGAAAGCAGGTATATACCTATTTTGGATAAATCTGCTTCGACAGTCTTCCATCGTATATCACCGGGAAAATATGCAATCCGGATTTTTCATGATGAGAACATGAATGATGACATGGACTTCAACTGGCTGAGGATCCCTAAAGAAGGCTTTGCCTTTTCAGGTGAAAAGAAAGGAACTTTTGGGGCTCCTGACTTTAAGGATATGCTTATTCAGATTAACAAGGATACAGAGATAACAATAAAAATGATTTATATCTTCTGATCCTCTGGGACTGATAAACCATGTTCTGAGACTGCCTTCAGAAGGTAATTTATTTAATTCTAAATTAACCGATAAGGATCTCAAAGCTGCATCTCTTACCCCCTTTCAGCACTGAGTCCGTGACCTTAACATCAACCGGCCTACCTGTAAGTGTTTCATACATTTCCTTCTGCCATCCTATGGAACAATAGCACATTGTATCTGAATTTACCATCGAATTATCTATAAACGGGCAAAAACATGCTTCCCTTTCCTTGTCAAAAATCCGGATTATTCCTTCTTCCTTATCATATTCAACTTTTTCTACCCATTTTCTCATAACCTCGTCAAGGTAAGCTTCAACATTTCCTTTGTGCTTTATTGCTTCTTCATTAAACTCTTTAGCACATTCACGTCCAAGCTTTTCCAGAATTTCTGCTTTTTTCTCTTCGTCCAGAGAACTATCAAATATCTCCAGGAGTTTCGCAAATCTCTTATTTATAAAGTCCAATTTCCATTGCAGGTTTTTTATTTCCTGCTCCTGATCATCTTCAGAGGCATAAATATTTTCCCTGCTTAAAACTGTAAATGCGGCACATGAACACAGCCCGTATTTACAAATATTCTTAAAAAATTCTTTTCTTTCCATTTTAAGTAGTTTAGATATTTAATAATTACTTAGCTGTCTTTTAGTTTCGCCAGATCAGCATAATCAATAAATGCAGCATTTGTTGGGCAATTTTCCCGGCTATTGTCTGACAATCTTCTTAACCATTCCGTTATTTCCTGAAATAACTTCAATAATATATACACCTTTTGCTAATTTATCTGTATTAATAATTAACGATTTATTGCCAGTCATTCTCTGCAATATAACTCTGCCGGTAATATCCATAAGTATCACGGTCTTTTCCGGTTTAATATCCGCAAATTCCAATTCAAGATAATCATGAAATATAGTTGCCTGGAAACTTAAGTCAGAGTATTGGCTTGGCTTCTCACTGATACCGGAATAATAATATACATTTTCGATCCTGGCAAGAACATTTCTATCCTGATTAACAACAATGCTATCCACTTTCCCGGTTACATTTATCTTAAATACCTGGTTATTCTCCTCCTGAAATAATCTCAGGACAGTATCGCTTCCAGCATAATATATTCTATATTCCATTGGCATTTTAAAAAGTGTTGTAGCCTCAGAAGTAGTAGTCTGAATTGAATATATCAGTAAAGTATCTGATTCCTGATCCCAGGAGATATTATACACTGGATAGCCCTGGCCAAAATACCATTGATCAAAGAAGTCTGTAAAATCTATTCCTGAATTGTTTTCAAGAACATTTTTAAAGTCAAGTCCTGTGGCAAAGCCACCGCTATGTTCATTAAGATAGACCCTCAAAATATTAAAAAACATCTCATCATCCTGTAATTCAAAGCGTATCATATGAAGCATAAGAGCTCCCTTTACATATGTCAAAGGAAAATCAAATATTCGC
Source organism: uncultured Bacteroidales bacterium (assembly GCA_964518655.1). GTDB lineage: Bacteria > Bacteroidota > Bacteroidia > Bacteroidales > UBA10428. The sequence continues at coordinate 4,877 of CAZFHF010000225.1, forward strand.
ATAGTAAGATCATATATCTGCGAACCATCATTATAATCAATATTAACATCCTCATCAGGAATAAATATACTTCCATCAAGGCATTGCAGAATGGCGTAATCATAATAAATATTATAATAATCGGCAGGAAACTCTCCGGTAAATTGCTCAATAGCCAGTATCTCGCTATAAGTAGCAAATCCCTCGTTAATCCAGATATCCTGCCATGTGCCACAGGTCACATAATCACCGAACCACTGATGAGCCAGCTCATGTGATATAAGGTTAAAATCCATTTCGGAAAGAGTTGTCATTGTCTGGTGTTCCATACCTCCATTCATCGGAGCCATGCAATGCCCGTATTTTTCATCTTTAAAAGGGTACATTCCGTATATTTCAGAGTAAGCTTCAATTAAGTCTTTGGTAAAATCAATCACCTCTTTATAAGCCTCAAGATAGGCAGAATCATAAATATAATTCTGAATCAAAATAGAATCCTCAAGCCCCTCAGGTTTTGCATAAAAACTATATTCAACATAATCTGAAATACATAATGATATTAGATAATAAGTGATAGGATATCTTGATTTCCATTCATACCTGACCTTGCCTCCTCCTACAGGTACTATTGCTGTTAATAATCCGTTAGATCCTGCTTTCAGGGTAGAATCAATAGTAACAAAAACATAAACAGAATCCGCTTTATCCTCAAGGTCCTGTTTGCATGGATACCAGAATTTGGCGAAAAAAGGTTCTGAGAGAGTATAGGTTACACCATGTGCATCATTGTTGCTAATGCCAATTCCATAATCCTGAATTTCCTGAGATAACTCCCCATGGTAAAATATTTGAGCTGAAAAGTCTGATCCAACAGTCA
>CAZFHF010000226.1:0-5674 GCA_964518655.1 uncultured Bacteroidales bacterium
CGGATATGACAACAATAGAGCATGGCCTGGGACAACAATTATACAACTTAAATAAGTTTATCAGGAACAATCCTGATATTAACAGAAAATACCTTGAATACAAGGACAGTAATTATCTTACTCCCGCAGAGATAATGGATATTATGTTAAATTTTAATAAAAAATAATCAGGCTGTCCTTTTATTGCACTAACTTTGTATTTCGTTCTATAGTATGGTTATTAAATTAAACAATAAAAATGAAATCATTGAGTAGAAAAACAAATGTAATTATCTTAAGCACTATATTACTAATAAGTTCTGTAACGTTTGTCTCATTTACCGATAAAGAATTCCAGATTGCCAAGAACCTCGATATATTCTTTACTTTATTTCGTGAGTTAAATTTATTCTATGTTGATGATACTGACCCTGAAAAATTGATTGAATCCGGAATCGAAGGCATGTTGAATTCACTTGATCCATACACAACATTCATTCCTGAGACAGAGATGGAGAATTTTAACTTCATTACTACCGGAGAATATGGAGGTATCGGGGCATTGATAAGAAGAGCAGGAAATTATGCAATTATATCAGAACCTTATAAGGATTTCCCTGCATATAAAGCCGGATTAAAGGCAGGAGATACAATTCTCTCTATTGACGGCATCAGTATAAATAACAAAAAGATAGCGGATATCAGTGAAATGTTAAAAGGGGTTCCCAATACGTCATTAGAACTTAAAATAAAAAGATACGGGGAAAAGGACATTATTGAAAAAACCCTTGTCAGGGAAAAGATTACAATAAAGAATGTTCCTTACTATGGGATAGTCAATAATAATATCGGTTATATAAAACTGTCGAATTTTACCAAGGATGCCGGAAAAGAAGTGAAAGGGGCCTTTAGTGAATTACAAAAGAAAAATGCAGAGTCTGTTATTCTTGATCTGAGAGGTAATCCCGGTGGTTTGTTAATTGAATCGGTAAATGTAGCAAACTTATTTACCAATAAGGGACAGGAAATTGTCAGTACCCGGGGAAAGGTAAAAAAATGGGATAATGTATATAAAACAACTCAGCCTGCAATGGATACACTAATTCCTTTGGTAATTCTTGTCAACAGAGGATCTGCCTCTGCTTCAGAGATAGTTGCAGGTTCGATGCAGGATATGGACCGGGCAGTTATTGTCGGCCAGCGTACTTTCGGAAAAGGGCTGGTACAAACAACCCGTCCGCTTAGTTACAATACACAGTTAAAAGTTACTACAGCAAAGTATCATATCCCAAGTGGCCGGTGTATCCAGGCAGTGGATTATACTCACAGAAACGAGGATGGCAGCGTCGGATATATTCCTGACTCGCTGATTAACGAATTTTTAACAAAGAACGGACGCAAAGTATACGATGGCGGGGGAATTACACCCGATATCGTTGTTGATACCGAAAGACCCGGTAACATAACAGTTAGTCTTTTTACCAAAAATCTGATATTTGATTATGCGACAATATTTGTTGCGGAAAATGATTCGGTTAAATATAACGATGATTTTAAGTTTACAGACAATGATTATGAGCAATTCCTGAAGTTTCTGGAAGATAAGGATATTGACTATACTACACAAAGTGATAATAGCCTGAAAGAGCTGATTGAAGTTTCAAAGAGGGAAAAATATTATGAAGGAGCGGTGGAAGAGTTCACTGCTCTTGAAAAAAAGCTTGCACATGATAAGAACAAGGACCTTCAGACATTCAAGGATGAGATAATCTACCTGCTAACCCAGGAGATTGCTTCACGGTATGATTACCAGGAAGGCAGGGTCAGGGCTTCATTGGAAAGAGATGCACAATTTGACAAGGCAGTTGAAATTCTTAATAAGAAAGATGAATACTCTGCAATACTGAAAGTGCAGCCACAACAGGTAAGTTCTGCCGGAATATATTAAATGCAAGTACTAAATTTTCGTCTGCTTTCTGCTCAATATATAATCGTTTATTCGTATATCATAGGAATCTGATATTCTCTTCAGTATCTTACTGTATACATCATAGCTGATATCATTGATTTTTCTTACCGGCAGTACCTTTGCAGAAGTGCCGCTAATAAATACAGTACTGTATTCTCTTAAATCATTAATTGATATATTCTTTTCTATTACTCTTATATTTAATTCTTTAGATATAGCAATTATATGTTTTCTGGTAATTCCTGGCAGTACCTTGATTTCGGGCGGTGTATATACTGCATTATCCTTTATAAAGAAGATATTAGACTTGCTTCCTTCTGTTATATATCCTTTATTATCAGCTAGTAAAGTCTCATAAACATAAGTGTCTGACAGTTCCCTGCTAACTGCAGCCAGTACATCCTTGTTTACAAACTTTGCATTTGGCATGTTTCTTTCAATAAATAATACCGATGCATCTATACCGTATTTGTAGTTATCTGCTGTAGGGTATTTATGTGCTATGGAATATACTAATATCTCTGGTTTACAATTAGTTAGCTTTTTAAAATTCATAACCAGCCGGATATTGCCGTAACTTATGTCATTTTTAAATTTATACTTTAATAAATAATCTATTATTAACTTATTTTCAAAGCAATAATCAATACCAAATACTTTCAGGCTGTTTCTTAATCTTTCTATATGATCTTCAATAAAAATATAAAACCCGTCAATAATTCTTATAACTTCATAAAATGATTTGCCTTCGATTAAAAAACGGTCTTTAAATTCTTCCCTGTTTTTGTATTCTCCGTTAAGCAGAAAATTTTCGTGTAAACATTCATTCATCCGGTCCATGATATTAATCTGAGAGTTAATGCCTCTTTATTGCGGTACAAACTGGTACATTATATAACCTGATTGCCTGGGTTCTGCATCATAATCCATATTAAAAGTGCTACGGGCAGCATATTTAGTGGCTGTTTCCATAAGGCATTTATCCCGTGTTTCAGAATCATCCGATATGGACGTGCTTATGACATCCCCATGTTGATTAACGACTATATTCACAACTACCAGCCCCCCTCCTTTACATGTATATACAGGAATAGGAAGATATCTTTTTGATCTGTTTTCAAGAAAATATGTAATATTAGTCGGGCCTGAATATTCCTTGTCTTCTTCAGATTTTTCCTCATCCTTATTTATTTCTTCTTCGCTGTAGGTTATATTTCCTTTATCCGGCAGGTTCCTGTCAAGGTATTGCTGGAGATTTTCTATGCCCAGTTCTTCTTTCAGTTCTTCAATATATTTATCTGTGCTTATCTTTTGATTTAGTTTATCTGCTATATTCACCGCAATATTTCTCCTCACTTCCTCCTCCAGCTGGTCAATTTTAACCGGCATATTTTCAACTTCTTTAATTATCTCTTCAATATCCTTGAGCTCTTCTTCAAAATCAATATGCAGGTATTCAATATGTTTCTTTTTAACGTCCCCTATCTTAAAAACAATAAAAAATAAAATCAGCACCAGGTGAAATATCACTGTTCCTAAAATACCGTTAATATTATCGCTGTATATAAGTTTCAAGTTAAATCATTATTTATGTTTACATGCCAGTAATGATATTCTGAAGGATGGTAAATTTAACAAAATCCCGCATAATTAATCCATGTTGTACGTCACTTGTTTAATGTTTGGAACTTAATAATTTGGATCTTGGAATTTATTTGTTACTTGTATTTTGAGATTTGTTATTTTACTTGTATAGTAATATTTTATTCACTTTGTCAATTCTGCTGTTTCTGAACCTGATAATATAGATCCCCTGAGCCAAATCAGACACATTTAAAACAACCTCCCTGTTATTCTCCAGTTGTTCAATCTTCAGTATCTCACCTTTCATATTGAGAATTTCCAAATATCCGCTTATATATTTATTGAATTCTATATATAATGTCCCGTCATTTGCCTTAGTAATAATCTTTATATTTTGGTCCGCTACATTCCTGATACCAAGTCCGCATGATTCAACAGATAAACTGACGGCCCTTATGCTGTCACATCCATAAACCGAACTGAGTGTATCATAATATATCCCTTCTGTTTTCTGCCATTCTCCGCCAATAAAAATACTGTCACTGTTACATATAGTATCATATACATATGTATCAAATACCGGATTAACCGAAAGAATATACGAAATTGTTGTATCTGTTGAAAGGTTTCCGGTTATTATGCATCTGTAATCACCGTTATCTGCGGATGTTAAAAAATCAATAAAATATACACTATCTGTTGCTCCCGGGATATTATCCCCGTTTATCTGCCACTGATAGCTGAAATTCTCTTTTTCATCAGATAAAATCAAAAATAAAAAATCATCGCCGTTACATAGCTGAAGGTGTTTATCAGCAGTTTGAATATCTGCTTTGCTTATAACAGTTCCTGTGAGGGTGCTGTCAGCTGAGTAACCGGTAATTCTCAGCCATGCTGCAGTATCTTCAATGAAATATGCCGGGTTCCAGTAATAGGCAGTGCTATTAGCCACCCTTGTGATTTTTCTGAATGTATTTTTATTATCAGTACTGATATCAATATCATATATTAATTTATTCCCCTGATCAGGATTATTCAATTTCCATCTTATTTTTTCCGAGCCATCCCATTTATTTGTGCTGTCAGGATAAACCATGTCAATATCAGGTTTCTGGTATGAATGCAGTAATTCCGTAAATCCTTTACCTTCAGTTGCAGTTCCCTGCATAGTCCCCTGGACATAGATACTGCCTTCAAAAAATCTAAAAGGCAATTCAACTTCATTATCTGAATTTTGTGCAGAAATTATCAGGTCAATATCAAATGTGTCTGATGTTAAATGCCATTGCCGGGAGTAACATCTTGCACTATCATATGAATATGCAAATCCAAGCCTTTCTATATCAAATTCAGATGTAGTAAATGCTGCTGAGTCATTTAAATATACACTGCATATTCTATAGGTTGAAGTATCGGGTATTTCATTATTATCAGTAAAAATGTTCCAGATATTTAAGTCTGTTCCATTATCAAGCTGCAGACAAAACCACTCGTATTCTTCGCCCTCATTTGGATTATAACTTCCGAACTGCCGGTCCAGCCATCCAAATCCTGATATATTTTCTGTTGTAGAGTTAAAAGTTATAGTCCCTGAAATTTCCATCATTGACTGGGAATAGTAATAAGTATATCCGCTCGCACCCTGATACAGAAATCCCGAATCAGCTATTATCAAAGGCCGTTTTAAAGTATTGCAGTTAATGTCCACTGCGCCGTTTCCCGATATTGCTGCAATATGGTACTGAAAGGGCTTCATTGTCCCGCTTACGTCAGTTTGGGTCACCCACTCTTCATAATGAGTTGACGGATAACCAACTGTAGCAATTATATTCAGACTATCCTCTGCGATTGATTCATAGTCGCATGGTAAAGTTTCATCATAAAACTCTTTTGTTGTTTCATTTGACAGATTAAATATTCTGAATCCGTCAAAAATATATATCGGCTCATAGAAATAACTAATCATAAAAGTATAATAGTCTCCTGTTGTCTCTCCGGTCATATGTCCGTTAATATACCACCATTCTATCGATTCGCCGGGGTGAAAACCCTCATCCTCCGGGAAGCCTATCAAGCTTTCCTCCGGCTGGTACGGATAACTTTTCCATTCCTGCGAACCTGCATGCAAGCATATAAACATTA
>CAZFHF010000227.1:0-5672 GCA_964518655.1 uncultured Bacteroidales bacterium
CTCTCATAAGATCTGAAATCGGGGAAATTCATCATATTATCGGCGTTAAGTATACCAACAGCCCTTACATTATTAAAATCCAGTCCTTTGGTTACCATTTGTGTCCCGACCAGAATATCAACCTTACCTTTTTCGAATTCAGATATTATCCGTTCAAGAGATTTTCTTGATCTTGTACTGTCCAGATCCATTCTTGCAACTTTTGCCCCAGGGAAAAACAAGGATATTTCATCTTCAATTTTTTCAGTGCCAAATCCCCTGGTTAATAATGTGCTGTTGCCGCAAACGTGGCAGGTTTTGGGTGTTTTTATCGAATACCCGCAGTAATGGCAACTAAACCGATTAGTATGTTTATGATAGGTTAAGCTAACATCGCAATGTTTGCAACGGGGGATCCAGCCGCATGTACTGCATTCAGTATACGGGGAAAATCCCCTTCTGTTTTGAAATAATATTACCTGCTCTTTATTAGCAAGGGCATCTGATATATGATTTAACAGTGCAGGTGAGAATAATGATTTCATTTCCTTTTTCCGGCGGGCTTCACGTACATCAACGATTATTATTTCAGGCATTTCAAGCTCCAGGTAGCGGGTATTTAATTTTGCTAATCCGTATTTTCCTGTTTTTGCATTAAAGTGAGATTCAATTGACGGAGTAGCTGTTCCCATAAGCACCTTTGCCCCATGGTATTTAGCGAGCATTATTGCAGTGTCTCTGGCATGATACCTTGGCGCAGGATCATACTGTTTGTATGAATTTTCATGCTCCTCATCAATTATTATTAAACCAAGATCACTAAAAGGTAAAAACAATGATGAGCGGGCACCCAGTATGATACTGTATTGCTTTTCATCCGGTCTTGTCTGTCCCATGATATTTTTCCATATCTCAATCCTCTCATTATCGCTGAATTTTGAATGGTAAACACCCGCCTTTGCACCAAAAATATTTTTTAATCTGTTAATAATTTGTGCTGTTAGTGCTATTTCAGGTAAAAGATACAAGACCTGTTTGTTCTTTTTTATATACTCTTTTATTAGGTGAATATATATCTCAGTTTTTCCGGATGAAGTTACGCCATGAAATAAGACAACGTCTCTGGTTAAAAAGTCATTTTTAATCTGATTAATTGCTTCTTTCTGTAATGCATTTAACTTAGCCGGCTCTCTTAAGGTTTGTTCTGCATGAATGAGCCTTCCGATTTCTTTTTCCAGAACTACCAGGATACCTTTTTTTACTAACGAGTTTATTGCTGACCGTGTAGAGCCTGCGCTTCCTGTTAATGATAATTTTTTCACTTCACGTTTGGTTTTACCGTTACAGGCATTAGTTAGATGCAAAAATTCTGTCATCACCTCAAATTGCTTCGGAGCCCTTTCCAGCTGATTTAGAATCTTATTTAATTTATCCTCACTGTTGATATTTGGGTTTAATCTGATGTATGTTTGTATCTTTGGTTTGTATGTAAAACTTTCTGCAATAAATCCTGATGGCAAAGCGGCTTTTAATACTTCTCCGGGACTGCACATATAATACTCCGAGATCCACTCCCACAGTTTTAATTGTATTTCATTAACAAGAGGATGTTCATCCATTATTGAAATGATATTTTTAACATTGTATTTATCGGGCTTATTATTATGAATACTTTTTATCAGAGCGGGATATAATTTTCTTTTTCCAAACGGCACTTTTACTCTTATGCCAGGTTTTAGCTTCTTATATTGTGATTTATTGATCCTGTAAGTAAATAAATTTGGTATTGGTAAAGGCAGTATAACATCTATAAATTCCGGAAAACTATTCATAAGGGAATAAATTAATAAAACGAGATTTGGGCATCTAAATTTAAACTAATCCCATGAAATTATAAAAGCAAAATACTATATTGTTTATCAATGACAAAGTATATGTTTAAGGATAGTAACGGATCAGGAAATACTGCGGGGAGGCATCTTTCTTAATACAATGCCTGTTCTGCTAGGAAGATAAAGCCTTAAATAATCGGGCGATGATAGTTTATTTGTTTTTTCGGTAAAGTAAACCAATGCTTCGTCAATTAATCCGAATCCTCCATATTTCAGTGAGTCAGTATTTAAAACAATGTTAAACTTGCCAGATGAAATATTTATTCCATAACCTGTGAAGGATTTTACAGGATTAAAGTTAAATACAAAGAGGTATCCTTTTCTTTCAAATGCCAGAACCTGATCACCCCTGTTATCGAGGTAAAGGCTGCAGTATGAGTTATCAAGGATATTTGCATCGAGGAAGAGTTTGATCATGTCTCTGTCAAAATCTGCAAGATAGTGATAGCGCAGGTTTTCGTCATCTGCAAGCTTCCACTGCCTCTTTGCGTATTTATAAGACCAGTTATTTCCCTCTCTGGGGAAATCTATCCACTCGGGATGGCCGAATTCGTTGCCCATAAAATTCAGATAACCCCCACCTGATGTTGCTAGTGTAATGAGCCGGATCATTTTGTGCAATGCTATTCCCCTGTCTATTACCAGGCTTTGGGATTCTTTATTCATAAACCAGTACATTTCCTTATCGGCAAGCCTGAAAATTATTGTTTTATCTCCAACAAGAGCCTGATCATGTGATTCAGCGTATGATATTGTCTTTTCTTCTTTTCTCTTGCTTGTAAGTTCATAGAATAATGTTGATACGTTCCAGTTTTCATCTGCAACCTCTTTAATGATTTTAATCCAGAAGTCAGGTATTCCCATCGCCAGTCTGTAATCAAATCCTATCCCCCCGTTTTCAGTTGATTCAGCTAATCCTGGCATACCGCTCATTTCTTCCGCAATTGTTATTGCTCCCGGATTAACCTGGTGAATAATTTTATTAGCCAGAGATAGATATGTTATTGCATCCTCATCCTGGCCCCCGTCAAAATACATATTATAATTATTAAAATCCCGGGATAATCCGTGATCATAATACAACATACTGGTAACTCCATCAAAGCGGAAACCGTCAAACATAAATTCTTCGAGCCAGTATTTACAGTTAGACAAGAGAAAATGTATCACTTTGTCCTTCCCATAATCAAAGCATAGCGAGTCCCATGCTATATGTTCTCTGCGCGGTCCGGCATGAAAGTATTCCGAACCATGGCCATCGAAATTACCCAGGCCTTCAAGTTCGTTTTTAACTGAGTGGGAATGCACCAGATCCATTATTATACCTATACCATTACCATGTGCTTCGTCAATGAGTTTTTTCAGATCTTCAGGAGAGCCGAAACGCGAGGATGCCGCAAAAAAATTGGCAACATGGTAGCCAAATGATCCATAATATGGGTGCTCCTGGATAGCCATCAGCTGTATAGTATTATAATTCGCTTTAATGACTCTGGGCAGTACATTTATCCTGAACTCATCATAAGTGCCGATCCTTTCTTCCTCACTGGCCATACCTGTATGCGCTTCATAAATTACCGGGATTCTTGAAGAATAGTCAACTTTTTTATGTTTCCACTGATATGATTGCAGAGGGCTCCATATCTGGGCATTAAAAACTTTTGTTTGCTCATCCTGTATGACCCTTTTTGCATATGATGGTATACGCAGGCCATGCCCCCCGTTCCAGTATATTGATAATTTATATAGATCCTTATGATGCAGGCTATCTGCCGGAAGTGTTATTTCCCAGTCATCTTTGCCAATCCTTTTAAGTTGATATTCGGGTGATTCCTTCCAGTTGTTGAAATCGCCTACCAGGTATATCTCAGATGCATTTGGTGCTGATTCTCTGAATACCCATTTATCTCCGGCCTTGTGCAAGCCATAAAACAGGTAACCAGATGCGAATTCCGAAAGGCTCCCGCTGCTTTCTGTAAGTGCCTTTTCTTTATCAAGGGTTTTAAGATACCGTCTTTTTATAATATCCTTATATGGCTCAAGCCACGGATCATTATTTATTATTGCCAGGTTTCCGTTCTTCATAGCAAAGTAAAACTACTGAAATAAATTTGATATTTATATCATAATTAATCAAGTTAGTATTATTTTTATTTAAAGATCAGGAGTTAAAAAATTTAAATATTATAATTTTGCACCTTCGAAATAAAAATCTGATTTAACAATTGAAGATATTCAGGGATATTGAAATATTCGATGTAAAAAATCCGATAGTATCAATAGGCGTGTTTGATGGTGTTCATGTAGGCCATAAAAAAATTATTGACAGGCTAAATGAACTGGCATACCAATATGATGGCGAATCAGTAATAATCACGCTATGGCCTCATCCTAAAGGTGTATTGCAGAATGAAAATAACAACTCCTATTGCTTAACTACACAGAAAGAGAAGGAAATACTGCTTGAAAAAATGGGAGTTGATAATCTTATCGTACTGTCATTTACAAAGGAATTGTCGCAAACAACCTTCCGGGATTTTGTCAGGCACTATCTTTTTAATAAGATAAAAGCAAAACATATAGTAGTGGGCTATAACCATCATTTTGGCAAAGACAGAAAGGGTAGTTATGATTATTTAAAAAAGGTCTCTGAAGAGTACGGATTTTTCGTTGAACAGTTAAATCCGGTTATTGTAATGGATTCTAAAGTAAGCTCTTCTGTCATCCGTCGATATCTGGAAGATGGAAGAATAGAAAAAGCAAATATATTGCTGGGTTATTCATACTTTATTCATGGCAATATTGTAGCCGGAGAAAAGATTGGAAGAAAGATAGGATTTCCAACTGCAAATATTAACTTAAGTGACAGCCACAAGCTGTTACCCGGGGGAGGTGTATATGCAGTCAGAGTTATTCTTGAAGGGAATGAGTACAAAGGCATGTTGAATATTGGTACCAGTCCGACTATAAAGGAAAAATTCACTCAAAAAACAATTGAAGTACATATTATTGATTTTCATCGTGAGATATATAATAAGGAGGTAGATATTTACTTTATTAAAAGACTGAGGGATGAAAAGAAATTTATAAATGATGAAGAGTTAATCAAACAGCTAAACTCAGATAAAAATAAGGTAATAAGGCTTTTATCAAAATGACAGCCTATTTTATAAAAAATATTATATAATTCATAACTTTTACAGTAATTTAGCGTTCGCAGAATAGATGATATAATCAGATTTAAGAACAATTATCGTAAAACGAACATTAATATTAGCATAATTAATTTTTTTTAAGCAATTAAGAGATTTATAGGAAATTAGAATATATTTTTTAACAATAAAATATTTATACGCATGAAAGCAGGAACATTAGTTGATTCATTACCATTTAAGATTAAAGATATTGAACTGGCGGATTTTGGCAGGAAAGAGATAGAGATAGCTGAAAAAGAGATGCCCGGACTGATGGCAATACGCCAGAAATTTAAAGATTCAAAGCCGCTTAAGGGTGCCAGGATTTCAGGTTCTTTACATATGACCATACAAACTGCAGTACTTATAGAAACGCTGGTTGCACTAGGTGCGGATGTACGCTGGGCCAGCTGCAACATTTTTTCCACTCAGGATCATGCTGCTGCTGCAATAGCAAAGGCAGGTATACCGGTATTTGCATGGAAGGGTGAAACACTGGAAGAGTACTGGTGGTGCACTGATCAGGCATTAACATTTCCGGGAGGTAAAGGCCCTCAGCTGGTTGTTGATGACGGCGGAGATGCAACCTTACTCATACACAAAGGGT
>CAZFHF010000228.1:0-5643 GCA_964518655.1 uncultured Bacteroidales bacterium
AGTCGTTGTTAATAAAGAGATTGCCCTTAATTATAAGATTATGTTTAGCAAAAACCACAATTACACGCGGGCATTCAATTGTCTTATTTTATTCAGCTCTCTATTTTTTACTTTGCATGGAATTCAGTTCGCAAATCTTCACAATAACCTCAACTGCCTTTGCCATGGATTTGACCGGGACAAATTCATACCTGCTGTGAAAGTTGTGGCCGCCGGCAAAAATATTCGGACAGGGCAGTCCCATATACGATAGTTTTGATCCGTCAGTTCCACCTCTTATCGGAACAATCTTTGGATTAACACCGACCTCCTCCATAGCTTTAATTGCCAGCTTAACAATATGAAAATGAGACTCTATGATCTCACGCATATTATAATACTGGTCAACCATGGTAATCTTCACAGTCCTGGGACCATACCTTAAATTAAGATGGTCAACAATCTTTATTAACAGGTCTTTCTTCTTTTCGAATATTTTCCTGTCATGGTCGCGGATAATATAATCCACGTCTGTCTTGTCAACTGTCCCTTTCATATTTGTAAGATGATAAAATCCTTCGTAACCTGAAGTGTGTGCCGGGCTTTCGTGGCTTGGTAACATGCTGTTCAGCTCCATGGCAATTAACATCGAATTCTTCATCCTGTCTTTTGCTGATCCGGGATGCACATCCAGCCCCTGGATCGTTATCTTTGCACGGGCAGCATTGAAGTTTTCATATTCTATTTCACCTATTGGTCCTCCGTCCAGTGTATAGGCAAAGTCAGCATTAAACTTTTTCAGATCAAATTTGTCAGCACCGCGTCCTATTTCTTCATCAGGAGTGAATGCTACCCTTACATCTCCATGTTTTATTTCAGGATGCTCAGTGAGATATTCCATGGCAGTTACTATTTCTGCAATCCCTGCTTTGTCATCAGCACCTAATAGTGTTTTGCCGTCAGTAGTGATTATTGATTGTCCTATATAGTTATTCAGAACAGGAAATTCCCTTGAGGATAAAGCAATATTGGCTTTATTATCGAGTACGATGTTCTTTCCAAAATACTGGTCAATAATCTGGGGATTAACATCCTTGCCGGAAATGTCAGGTGATGTGTCCATGTGGGCTATGAAGCCTATTACAGGGGCATGGTCCTTGATATTTGAAGGCAATGTGGCCATGACATATCCGTTTTTATCCAGATCCACATCTGATAAACCCATTGTGCGCAGTTCATCAGCCAGGATATTTGCCAGCTCAAGCTGTCCTTTGGTTGTAGGGCAGGATTTTACTTTTTCATCTGACTGGGTATTGATACTTACATACTTTATAAATCTGTCAACCAGTTTTCCCATATTTTCTTATTTACTGTATTAATTGTCATGTTAAAATACTAAAAAAAATCAATATTAACTTAAAAATAAATCAACGCTGGTTCTAAACTAAACGCACCAAAAGGATATCTTTATTATTTTTATGTGTTATTATTCTATTTAGATGCTGTGTATAATTAGTGAAAATTTCGATCCTTATTTTAATCTTGCTGCGGAAGAGTATTTATTTAAGGAGTATGATGACGATATTTTTTTACTGTGGAGAAGCGAACCTGCTGTCATAGTTGGAAAACATCAGAATACCCTTGCTGAAATAAATTATAAATTCATAAAGAAGAACAATATAAAAGTAGCAAGAAGGCTTTCAGGAGGGGGTGCAGTATATCACGACCAGGGAAATATCAATTTTACTTTTATCAGAAATGGAGAAGCAGGTAAACTTATAAACTTTCATAAGTTTATTGAACCTGTGATAAACGTTCTTCATTGTTTGGCCGTTAAAGCCGAATTCGGAGGGAAAAATAATATTGTTGTAGATAATCGTAAAATTTCAGGTAATGCCGAGCATATATACAGGAACAGGGTTTTACACCATGGCACACTTCTCTTTAATTCACAGCTCGATAATCTTAATGAATCCCTGAAAGTTAGTACCGGACGCTACATGGATAAAGCAGTCAGATCTGTCAGGAGCGAAGTGACCAATATAAGAAGTCATCTGGCCAGGGAAATTGATATTCTTGAATTTATGGGCTTGTTGTTAAAATATATTTCTGACAGCAGTGTTAATCCTAAGATTTATCAGTTCAGTGAAGCAGATATGGCCAAAATAAATAAACTTGCTGAGAAAAAATACTCTGGCTGGGAATGGATTTATGGCTATTCTCCTGACTATTCACTGGATTGTAAATGCTCAACCGGCAGGGGCGAAATTTTGTTCAGGTTATTTGTTAAAAGAGGTATAATAACAGATGTGAGGATTAACAGTGAAAGTGATAAGACAAATGAATTTATGATTCTGTCCCGCACGATTAAAGGATTGCAGCACAGGGAGACTGCTTTGAGGGAAAAAATTAATGAAATTTCTGATTTGCTATTTATCTCAAAAGATAAGGTTGGGGATTTTACAGAATCTCTATTTTAAAAAGGTGACTGTCCCCTTTTTAGAGAGCAGCTCCTTTTTTCAGTGATTTTGCCCTTTTTGCAGCTTCTTCTTCCTCATCCAGAGGTTCCGGTCCGTATACTATACCTTTAATATAATACCCGGGAAATTCTCCGTACCCTCCTGTTTTTTGCTTATTTGTAACAAGTACTATTGTGCCTTTATTATAAGCGGCCTTTTTCTTAAGTTTGATTATAGCATTTTTTTTTGCAGCTTTCGGACTTCTGTCACTCGGCGAGGATTTGGCTTCAATGGTTCCCCTGTTAAATAGATCAACGACTTCTTTTTTATTTTCAGTCAACCACACAGCTTCCCACTGATATTCGTCAATCATTTCAATCAGCGGTTTGTTCAATTCTTCAATCCTTCCGTTTTTATATTTTATTGTTTGTATTTGTTTTCTTTCAATTGTATATACCTCGTTCTGGCCAGGATAAACAAAACTCACATAATTTGTTGTTACTTTGGTAACGTCAACAATCAGTACTGTTCCCCCAAGCTTAATGATAGTATCCGTTGGTTGTACTTTTATATTTCTGCTCTGACCATAAGCAAAAAGAGTAATGCAGATTATAATTGTCAGGAATACAAGTTTTTTCATAGCCCAAATTTATTTGCTAAATTAATTATTAATTAAGGGTTTGTCAATTATAGAGTACTTAAATTTAATTCTGACTTATATACGACCAAATGTATAAGAGGTTTATAAACTTACCAATTTTTTTTTACTTTTTTTATAAAATCAATATATTCATACACTAATACATAATCATATTTCAACTTCGTAATTAATTTTAAAATATTAAGCGTACATTCATACTTTATACAAAAACTGTGCAAAAAATTATGATTAAAACAAATTTATGCTGGAATGAGCGCAGAGAATGGCAAGTTGCAAACGGTCATTGAATATTAAATTTTAAAGCATATGAAATTAAAGATTATTTCATTAATAGTCTGGATAGTATCTATAATAACTATTATAATAATATTGCCCCTTTACCTTTTATTGTGGTTATTGACAGTGTTGTTTGACAGGAGACTTTTTATAGCCCACTATGCTCTTTCGCTATGGGCTTCAATATACACGATATTGAATCCGTTCTGGCATGTTACTATAGAAAACAGGGAGAAGCTCAATAAAAGCAAGACTTATGTATTGATATCAAACCATCAGTCAATGCTCGACATACTTTTGCTTTTCCGTCTTTATACACATTTTAAGTGGGTGTCCAAAATAGAGATTTTCAGGATACCGGTTGTCGGATGGATAATGACATTAAATAATTATATTAAAATCAGGCGAGGGGATAAAAAAAGCATTCTTGGAATGATGGAGACTTGTAAGAAGGTTCTTGAATCGGGGATTTCAATATTAATGTTTCCTGAAGGCACAAGATCAGTGGACGGAAGCCTGGGTGACTTTAAGGATGGAGCATTTAATCTTGCTCTGGAAACAAGGACTGGTATACTGCCGATAGTAATAGACGGTGCCTCGGAAGCAATACCAAATAAGGGATATTTACTTAGTAAGAAACAAAGGATAAAGATCAGGATTCTTGATGAAATAAAATCTTCAGAATACATAAATACAACTGTTGGTGAAATAAAAAACAGAGCATACCGTATTATGCATACTGAGCTGGATGACTTAAGAGGAGATAAATGAGCAGGTAGCTGCTATTCTGTAACCGACATCTTTACATAATCGATCATTAATGGAATATCAAAGGAACTTATTCCATGCTTTGTAAGATACCTGCGGTCTTCTTCAAATACTTTTGTGAACCATTCGAAATCAAGATCTGACTTTTTAATGCTTGAGATATATTTTTCAATGGCTGTCTTTTTATTTCCCATACACCATTCAACGTGACCAAGATTCATATAATCGTTTTTATTCTCTTCAACAGATATCACCTTCTCAAAATATTTCCTGGCAGTATCAAACTTACCCATGACAAAAGAACACCAAGCTATGGGTCGTTGAATTTTGTGGTTGTCCGGGGATAAATATTCAACCTTAAAGTAATACTTGAGTGCTGATTTATAATCTTCCATATCAATAAATACATGGCCCAGATAAGCCTGCACCTGAAGGTTTTCAGGGTCCAGTTTTTCTGCTTTCTGGTAGTACTCAACTGACTTTTTATATATTCCTAATTTCATATAACAAAATGCCAGCTTATTTAATAACCAGATTTTATTTTTATCCAGTAATTCAGCTTTGTGATAGTAATCAACAGCCTTTTGAAATTCTCCTTGCTGCTGGTAACAAAAAGCTGTCTTTTCAAACAATTCGTAATTGTCTTCAGAGCATGACAGCATTGAAAATATTTCAAGTGCCTCGCTATAGTAGTTTTTTTCAAAGAAAAATTCTCCGATATTTCTAAGTATTGACTGATCTTCAATCATAATTTTGAAAAAGTCAGATTTATATAAATGGAATTTTAACTCGAAAATATCCTCAAACTCATTCTTTATGGGGTGAAGCTTAAAAAATCTATAAAGGTCCTGAAAATACTGAGTAAAAATAGTTTTATTCTTTGCTGTTGTATTTATCATGTCATCCTCATTAGCCATTTCATTCATTGCCTGCAGTTCCATGTTAAACAATTCTGTCATCATCGATTTTTGTAATGATGGTAAGTGTTTTACATTAAGGCAAAAGGAATATTTATCCGAGTTGCAAAGAAAGGAAGAACGTTCCAGGCCTTCAATAAACTGTTTTGTGTCAAATCCTTCTTTAATATTTTCCAGTGCCCTGGATATCAATTCATTTTCCTTATAGAATGGCAGAAACCAGTTGCTCAGCTCGTTAAAGAAATCAAAACGCTTAAGCATTGCAAAAGCACCCAGAAAAACATCGGCACCTTCCAGTTGCATGGCAGAAAATTCTTCAAATTTCTGGTAAATATCAGGTGAATCCTTGAAATATGTTTCCCATTCGGGGTTCTTCTCAATTATAGACTTTGACGACAGGATATTTTCAAGATCAAGCTTTTCTTCAAGCTTTGACTTGATTTTAAGTACTTCAGGTAATATCTCTTCTTTAATCTTTTTTGTTATTCTTTCAGTTTCCTTTGCCCTGATGAATTGTATTATTATAGCCTCGATATATTTCTCAAGGTTCTTATTTCCCTGATAAGCTTTTAACCTTTGTAAT
>CAZFHF010000229.1:0-5629 GCA_964518655.1 uncultured Bacteroidales bacterium
GCACCAACTGTTCTTGATGTATGGATTTATAAGCTTCCTGATACTGGGCCCGGTTATCACATTGAAAATGTTTTTGATCCTTAAAAAACTAAATGATTGAAAATCAATTAAAAATATATTATAGAAATAATATAAAATAATGAACTAAATAGTATTATGTTTTAATTTAAATTTTTTGTTATGAAAAGGAAAAATGTATTTAAAATTGGACTTTGCATTGTGCTTACAATGTTTGTAACCAGTGCATTATTTGCACAGGTTGAAGATGCTGATTACGTGCTGTATGATGCTAATGAGACTGCACCGACTGCTATTGACTCGGTGACTACCGGTACAACAACCGGGTTTTATGTTAAGCCGGATACTTATTACCATCCCGACTATACTGCGATAGGAGGATGGACTGTAACGGCCAACTTTGAATGGAACTGGTCATTTAACGGTGCCAGTGGCGGTAGTACCATTAATGATGCTGATATCAATGACCCTTATGTAACAATCACATGGGGTGCTGCATCAGGAGGTACACCTTATGAAGTTAATGTATATGAAGAAGCACCAGCTGCAATGGGAAGCTGCCAGGGAGCAGTTACTGTGCTTAATGTAGAGGTTGTTGCTACACCAACAGTAACTTTTACTGCTGATAACCCCGGCACAATCATTGGAACCGATATTACAGTATGTGACGGCGATGCCCAGCTGGCCGGCGTTGTGCAGGCTGCTTTAGCAGGTATTGCTACCATGCAGCTGGACTGGGATTTGGAGATAGCTACCCTGGATGAAACAGCTGCTAAAGATGAGTACTTTGATATTGATTACAACTCATTGGGAGCAGTTCAGGATTATGCTATTCAGAATCAGGGTTCTGACGGATCACAGACAGTTGATATTGCAACATCAACCTATGATCTGACAAAGCCGACCGGAGGTTTTCTTGTTACAAACTCAAAATCAACTGTCTTTACCTATGATATCAGGGGTACAAACGACAGGATATCAAGAAAATCCGATTATCTGACAAACACAACAGCAGCTCTTGATAGCTGGTCATGGTATGATACGGTTGTGGAAACAATTGTAATCCAGGTTAATCCTGCTCCGGATACAGGACCAATCTATCATATACCTAACAACTGGAATCCGTAGTAGCAGGGAAAGTGTTGCTTAAAATATTGTTTTCATTCAGGTTTTCTTAATTAATGTGAGAGATAAGTCCAATTGATTACAAAAATTAATATATTATCCCTTATCATATCATTAGTCACTGTACTGGGGTACGGGCAGAGTTTACCCTTTGCCTGTGCCACCAGCAGGGCTATGTATGGAGTTACGGGATATGAAAATTCTGTATTCGATTGGGAAGTTGAAGGAGGTACAATTATAGGTGATATGAATGATACAATTATTGTCCAATGGAATCATGAGAGGGGAACACACAGATTACAGGTTGTAGAGATAACAGAACACGGATGTATAGGTGATCCTGTTGAAGCATATGTGGAAATTCGTGCACCTGATGTTGATATAGGTGACGAAATTGAGATATGCGAAAGGGATACATTTACATTCAATGCAGAAACAGATTATTCTACTCCCCTTGCATACCTGTGGCATGACGGCAGCACTGAAAGCTACTATTCTGATACAGACGAAGGGCTTGTGTGGGTGAGAGTTACCGGCACTGATGAATGCTTTGACTATGATTCAGCAGTGTTAATAGTCCATCCTTTGCCGGTTGTATCCCTGGGTAAGGATACATCATTATGCGGCAACCAGGAACTGGAAATTGATGCAGGCTCGTTTAACCTGTACGAATGGTCAACAGGATCAATTATGAGTACTATAACTGTCGGACCTACCGGCAAACTGGCAGATACAATATATGTACAGGTCACTGATGAAAATGAATGTACTTCAGGCGATACAATAGTCATTATACAATGTGACGCTGATAAGTTCTTTGCTGATATAGCAAATACAATAACTCCAAACAACGACGGAGAAAATGACGTGTGGGTTATTGACTATATTGACCTGTTCCCCGACGCCGTTGTTGAGATATTTGACAGGTGGGGAAGGTTAATTTATCATAAAGCAAACCCGGATCCTGAAAATGTATGGGATGGAAAATCCCAGTCAGGTAAAGAAATGCCTATGGATTCGTATTACTATGTTATTGACCTTAAATATTTTAATGTAGAACCTCTGGTAGGAACAATAAATATTATTAAATAGAACTGACAGTATAGATATACAAAAGAACATCGGACAAATATTGTAAAATATACTGGTTGATTTTTTAAAAATCAGCTGACTGAAATAATATATATGATTATATTATTTATCTTGCTTTGCATTAAATTTTTATATGAAATAAACAAATTGCATTAATTGATGAAAAATGTTTTATTATTTAATCCCACCAACATATTCATTGTTGATAACTAACTCAATTTCTTTTACATATTCATCGAAAAAATTTCTTTATTTATCCAAAAATTTTATAACCGGAACTTAAGTTCTAACCACTGTCTATTTTGTTTAGCAGCATGAATGGCTTTTTTTATTAACTTAGACAGTCAAATATATTATGATAGTACAGTATGCGGATCTTAAGATATATCTGTTTATTGCTGGTTGTATTTTTTTCTTTACCAGCTAAAACGCAGCAGTTACCTGTATACAGCCAGTATATGCTGAATGGCTTTTTAATAAATCCTGCAGTTGTAGGCCATGAAGGTTATACTGCCATTAATATTACTGCCAGGGAACAATGGCTCGGACTAAAGGATGCTCCTGCAACATATGCTTTAAGCGGACAAACCAGGCTTCTGAAAAACAGTTTTATATCACATTCTGCATCAATAAGAAGGCGTAAGAGAGTCATGTCCAGAAGCGGCAAGGTTGGTGCAGGAGTGTATATTTTCACTGACAGAAATGGAGCTTTTAACCGTACGGGTATCCAGGGCACATATGCATATCACCTAACTTTCAGTACATACCAGATTTCTTTCGGGCTTTCCCTTACCGGCTTTCAGTTTAGCATTGATGAGGATAAAATCCAGACTTATGATCCTAACGACAGATTACTGCTGGAGACAAAAAAATCAACATTAATTCCTGATGCTAACTTTGGCGTTTATTATACTGACAGGCATATTTATGCCGGATTTTCAGCATTACAGTTGTTTCAGAGTACATTAAAGCTCAGTGGCAATGAAGGTGCCGGATTTAAGATGATTCGCCACTATTACCTTATGGCAGGATATCGGTTTGACGTTATTGACTTCCTGTTTGCCGAACCCTCGTTCCTTCTTAAGGCAACAGAAAAACTTATTGTGCAGTTAGACATGAGCCTTAAGTTTTATATTAAGGAGGATTACTGGTTCGGCTTCTCTTACAGAACAGGGGGAGGTACCGATATACAGGAAAAACCTATTGAAGGTAGAGGAGCTTCATTAATAGTAACAGGTGGTGCCAGGGTTGATAAATTCTACTTCGGATATGCTTTTGATTATACCCTCAGCAGTATTGGCAAATACAGCATCGGCTCACATGAATTAATGCTTGCAGTTAAATTCGGTGACAATGCCAGAAGATACAGGTGGCTGAACAGATATTAGTCAATAATTTCCTTGCTGGTTATTTCTTTCCTATAAATACCTTTTGCAATACATCTCAATATGTTTTCCGGCCTGAGTATAACCCATATCATATGCCCTTTTCAGATCATCACATCCACCATAATAGTCATTCAGATTAATTTTGGAAATACCCCTGCTATAATACGCTTCGGAATAATTATCATTTAATTCAATACATTTATCATAGTCTTTTACAGCTTCTTTAAAATTCTTATTGTTGGCTCTTGACACACCCCTGTTAAAATAATATTCATATCGTCCGGTATCCAGCTCAATAGCCTTATCATAATATTTAACAGAAGCTGTAAAATCCTGTTCCATGGATTTTGATATACCAAGTAAAAAATATGCCTGTGCATTGTCGTCATCCAAATCTATATAATTCTGCAAATCGATCCCCGCCTTTTTAAATTGATTATCATGTATATACGATAATGCACGGTTATAATATGATTTTTTCAGTTTATATTTGGCTTTAATAGATTTTGTCAGATCATTAATGGATGATTTGTAATCAGATATATTAGCATAGCAGATACCCCTGTGATAATTAGCTTCAATATAATCTTTATTTATATTCAGTGTCTGATCAAAATCTTGAATAGCACCGTAATAGTCATTAAGATGCAATTTTAAGAAGCCCCTGTTATAATAGGCATTAGCATTTTGTTTATCCATTCCCAGAATCTTATCATAATCTGCTATTGCTCCCCTGTAATCTTCAAGAGCTGACTTTGCTTCAATACTTTTTAAATATATATTAATATTTCCCTTGTCAAGCTGAGTAGCTTTCCTGTAATCTGCAACAGAACCTTCAAAATCTCCCAGATTTGCCCTTGCAATACCTCTTTGATAATAAGCCTGTGAATACATTGAATCCACCTCAAGAGCAGCAGTAAAAATCTCTATCGATTCATTGAACTCTTTTTGCCTTAATCTTACAAGGCCCATGTAATAGGTGGCTTCAACAAGGAGGCTGTCGAGTTTACCTGCCTGATTAAAATAGTTATATGCCTGATTTAAATCTTCTTTATTATATAATACTTTACCAATATTCATACAGGCGTTTGCATTGGTCTTATCCCATTTAAGTGCCCTTTGAAAATATGTCATCGCCCTGTCATATTCTTTTTGTTCAAGAAGCTCCTCCCCTTTTTTATTGAAATTTGAAGCAAATTTGTTTTTTTGTAAAAACAATATAAAAGCGGAAAGCATTACTATAAGTATTATAACAGCTATGATTAACTTCTTATTCATTACTAATAAATTAATTATTATACTATAGAAATTTAGAGGAAAATATTATTTGATATTAAAGATAAGTAATTTTTTATCTTAATATAAACCTGACATTATTATATTTGCCAATATCATTAACACGGAATCTGCATAATCTTACAAATAAAGGCAGATTATGAAGTCATTAGTATTAACTGGTATAAGGCAGATGCAATTTACAGAAGTGCCTGTACCCAAAATCAAAGAAAATAATGATATTCTGATCAAAATTAAAAGGGTTGGAGTATGTGGCAGTGATATACATTATTATAAGTCAGGCAGGATTGGTGATCAGGTTGTTAAGTATCCATTTGTTGTTGGGCATGAAGCTGCAGGTATTGTTCATCAGACAGGAGAAGGAGTAACTGATTTCAAGCCGGGAGACAGGGTAGCAATTGATCCTGCGATGCCGTGCTGGAAATGTGATCAGTGTCGGGCTGGCCGTCATCATACATGTAAAAATCTTAAATTCCTGGGATGTCCGGGACAGGCTGATGGGTGCCTGTCAGAATATATTGTTATTCCTGAAACTTCATGCTATCATATTCCTGATAATGTTAGTCTTGACCATGCTGTTATTTCCGAACCCCTGGCAATTGGTATTTATTCAGTATTAAAGTCAGGACCTTTTCAGGATAAAAAAACCGGAATTCTGGGATTCGGCCCAATAGGTATGAGTGTTTTCTTATCAGCAGGATATTTCAATA
>CAZFHF010000230.1:0-5629 GCA_964518655.1 uncultured Bacteroidales bacterium
AATTTATAAACTGATTAGATGGATAAACTGTATAATTTCTTGAAAACATCTCCACACTTATCTTTTTTGAACTATCATAAATTAAGAATTTTAAATTTGTTTTACCATTGTTTTTATCAACATAGCCTTTAATGTCATTAAGGAGTTTTTCTGTAAGTCTGTCAACGGGAATTCTAATTTTGATACTTTTTATAAGATCCTGTCGGGCATTATTCAG
This sequence comes from uncultured Bacteroidales bacterium, assembly GCA_964518655.1. Taxonomy (GTDB): domain Bacteria; phylum Bacteroidota; class Bacteroidia; order Bacteroidales; family UBA10428. The sequence goes on from CAZFHF010000230.1 coordinate 218, forward strand.
TATATCAATACTTTTTATTTTAAACTCCAGCTCAATATTATTTCTCCATGTATTTTTCTGTACGTTGCCTTTAATTAAAAGAGTATATCCTTCATAAAGGTAGTGTCTGTAATTTTCAAAATCCGTACCAAAGAGCATAAATGTATATGAATCCGAATAATCCTCAACAGTAAATGATCCATAAGGTTTTCCAGTTTTTGTAATAGCATTTTTAACACTTGTTACTATGCCCAGAACAGCTATGTCCTTTCCTTTTATATCTTCAAGGTTTCTGAATTCTGAAAGTCTAGTATTACAAAAGGTGTCAATTTCCAGTTTATAATTATCCAGGGGATGAGCAGAGAGATATATTCCAATGAGCTCCTTTTCTTTATTAAGCTTTGTTAAATTTGACCACTCTTCACATTCCGGAATCTGGGGTTTAGCTATTTCTATGGCCTCAACATCTCCAAATAATGTCGGTTCGGCCGTGGATTCACTTTGAAGTTTGTTCCCATATTTTATCAAGTGCTCAATAAAGCTGACGTCATTCATATCACAGGCAAAGTAATGGTTTCTTTTAATATTCTTAAAACTATCAAATCCTCCTGCCATTGCCAGGGCTTCAATGCTCCGCTTGTTAACAACTGAAAGATTAACTCTTTCAACAAAATCAAATATATCCTTAAAAGGCCCGTTTTCTGTCCTTTCAGATATTATTTGCTGTACTGCCGCTTCTCCTACTCCTTTTATTGCCGCCAGCCCAAAACGGATATCGCCATCCTTATTTACTGTAAAACGCACATAGCTTTCATTAATATCCGGGACCAGAACATTCAAATCCATTCTCTTACATTCATCCATAAAATGTGTAATCTTCTTAATATCGCTCAGATTCCTGCTTAATACCGAAGCCATAAATTCAGCGGGGAAATGAGCCTTCAGATAGGCTGTCTGATAAGAGACATGTGCATAACATGTCGAGTGTGATTTATTAAACGCATAATGTGCAAAAGCTTCCCAGTCCTTCCATATTTTTCTTGCTTTGTATTCATCGTACCCATTATTTTTGCATCCCTCAATAAACTTCTCCTGCAGCTCATCCATCATTGATATTATTTTTTTACCCATTGCTTTGCGGAGCGTATCTGCCATTCCTTTGGTGAAGCCTGCGAGTTTCTGGGAAAGCAACATCACCTGTTCCTGATATACTGTTATTCCGTATGTATCTTTAAGATATTCCTCCATCTGGGGCAGATCGTACTTTATTTTTTCTTTTCCGTGTTTTCTGCTTGTATAACTTGGAATATACTCCATAGGACCCGGCCGGTAAAGGGCATTCATGGCAATCAGATCTTCAAACCTGTTTGGCTCCAGAGCACGCAGATGCTTTTTCATTCCATCAGATTCAAACTGGAATAATCCCGTAGTTTCCCCTTTGCTATATAATTCAAATGTTAATTTATCATCCAGTGGAATATTATCAATATCTACATCAATACCTTTTGAGTCCCTAATATATTCTACCGTATCTTTAATAATTGAGAGGGTTTTCAGCCCTAGAAAGTCCATCTTCAGCATACCTGCTGATTCAACATGTTTACCGTCAAACTGAGTTACAAACAAATCAGCGTCTTTACTAATGCATATTGGTATATGTTCTTCAAGGGAATTCTTGCCTATAATTATCCCGCATGCATGGACTCCTGTCTGGCGTACAGATCCCTGCAGCACTTCTGCATATTTTAAGGTTTGTGAAACAAGCTCATTTGACGAATTCTTTTCCTTCAATAATTCCGGGACCTCTTCATAAGCCTTTTTAAATGTCATCCCTGGTCTTTCGGGCACCAGTTTCGCCAAACGATCTGCCTCCGGCAATGGAAGCTTAAGAACCCTTGCCACATCACGAATTGCTAATTTGGGCGCCATTGTGCCAAAAGTGATTATATGAGCCACCTTTTCCCTCCCGTATTTCTTTACTATCCACTGCAATACTTTTTCCCTTCCATCCTCATCAAAGTCAATATCTATATCAGGCATGGATATTCTGTCAGGGTTCAGAAACCTTTCAAAAAGCAGATTATACTTTATAGGATCTATATCTGTTATTCTTAAGCAATAAGCCACGACTGATCCTGCAGCAGAACCTCTTCCCGGACCTACGGATACTCCCATTTCACGTGCTGCCTTAATTACGTCCCAGATAATAAGAAAATACCCAGGAAAGCCCATCTTCTTAATTGTACCTAACTCAAACCCTATACGCTCTTCCAGTTCCCCGGAAATATCACCGTATCTGTCTTTTGCTCCCTCATATGTTATACTCTTCAAGTACGCGTCAGCATCCTTAAATCCTTCCGGAATTGTAAAATACGGCATTACTGGTTCGTTATCAAGGCTATATACTTCAATCTTATTCTCAATTTCTTTTGTATTGGCAATTGCTTCAGGAAGATCAGCGAACAGGGTATTCATTTCTTCCTGTGTTTTAAGCCATTCCTGCTCTGTATATCTTAACCTGCCAGGATCATCAATATCTTTGCCTGTATTAATGCAAAGGAGGATATCATGGGCCTGAGCGTCCTCACTGTTTATAAAATGAACATCATTGGTTGCAACATACTTTACCCCTGTCTCAGCCGATAACTTTAAGAGTTGATTATTTACATATCTCTGATCCTGAAATACTGAATTATCCATTTCAGGATTGCCCGATTTATGCCTTTGTAATTCCAGGTAAAAATCTTCCCCGAATATTTCCTTATATTCCAATACTAATTTCAGGGCTTCATCATAATTCCTGTTTTTAATCACATATGGTATTTCTCCTTTCAGACATGCAGTGCATGCAATCAGACCTTTATTGTATTTTTTTAATAATTCCTTATCAATCCTTGGCTTATAATAAAAGCCTTCAGTCCAGCCATATGATACAAGCTTTATAAGATTGTAATAACCATCCTTGTTCTTTGCCAGAAGCACCAGATGAAATCCTCCCCCATCGCTCTTCTCAGATTTATCCTGCCTTGAACGCCGTGCAACATAGACCTCACAACCAAGCAAAGGCTTTATTTTATGCTTAACAGCTTTATTATGAAACTCCTTTACGCCGAACATATTACCATGATCAGTTATAGCAATGGCACTCATTCCGTCCTCTTTTGCTTTAGCTATTAAGTTGTCAATATCTGCCGCTCCGTCAAGAATTGAATACTGCGTATGTACATGTAAGTGGGTGAATGATGCTTTACTGCCTTTAGTAATATCAATACCTGCATTTATTTCATCATCATCCTTTGAAATAAGTTCATCTTCAATATCAGGTTGTTCTCTTTCAACATCCTGTATTACTTTTTCCCGAATATTCTGTTTAATTCCTTTTATAATATCTTCACTTAACCTGAACTTTTTGCTGTCAATAATACCCTCAGCCATTAATTCGAAAAAACACCGTGCAGTTACCTTTACATCTGCTGCAGCATTATGAGCATTTTTAAAATCATCATTAAAAAGTTTTTTATACAATTCAGATAAAGTTGGCCACTTGAACTTCTCACTTCTATTATCAGGTATGGCGCAAAATTCAGTAGCCTCCTCCTTGGTGCAGATACTTTTTTTCGAAAATAATTTATTTGGAATTTTTGTCCTTATATATTCGGCTCCAATAATACTTTTATCAAACTCAATATTATGACCAATAATATATTCCGATTTTTCAACTGCTGCGGCAAACCTGTCCAGCACAGAATTCAACTCAACACCTTCTTTTATAGCTCTCTCTGTTGAAATCCCGTGGACCTTCTCCGCACTATAGGGAATTGTAAAATTTTCAGGTTTAATTATAAAATCTTCGGCTTCAATAAGTTCTCCTCTATTGTTATGCATCTGCCAGGCTAGCTGAACCAATCTTGGCCAATTCTCAACATCCTCTAAAGGAGCGTCATATTTTTCAGGAAGGCCTGTAGTCTCAGTATCAAATATTAAAAACATGAATAAAACTCCTAATTATATATTGAAAATAAACCTTCAGTTATGTTGTTGTGTAAAAGACCGGGAATATGAAAATGTAAATTTACTTTAAATAGTGGCAAAAAAATAGTGTTGTTAATAAAATTGGAAAAGTAATATAATGCCTGTAATAGAGTTTGTTACAGCATCCACTATAATTCTGATGCATTACCGGTATCCAGCAGCAGACTTTCGATCTGGCTGATGAATAATTGCCTTGTTTCTTCTGCTGTGCGCGCAATGCCGGAAGTTATGCTTGGTCTTCCTTTCAGGGGACAATATAAAAATGCCGGGATACTTTGTATTCCAAAAATACTTGATAGTTCCTTTTCACGTTCGATATCTATCTTGTAAATATTGATTTTCCCAGCATAGCTCTCAGCCAGCTCATCTAAAATCGGAGCTGTAATTCTGCAGGGAGCACACCAGTCAGCATAGAAATCAATCATACATGGAAGATCACCCTTAAAAACCCAGTTATCAGGATTTTTCTCGTAATCCATTACTTTATCAATAAAATCCTGCTTTGTTAAATGAACCGGCTTTTTATTTATTGTCTTATTTACTGTTCTGGATTTAATTTCAATATCCGATTTTGTTTTTTCTACTGTCTTTTTATTTGATTTATCTGCTCTAATATCTGTTGTTTCCTTAGTTATATTTTCCGTCTGCTCATATGATTTATCAGATATCTTATTTATATTTTCTTCAGTTTTATCTGACGTCTGTTCCGCCCGTTTATCCGACAGTTTATCTTTGGTTTCGCCTGGCTCTGATTTATCCTTACATGATAGAAGGAATGCAGATAATACTGCAATAACAAACAATATCTTTATACCCGGAATTAAGCTATTCTTCATTCGTTTAAAATTTTATATATTATTATAAGTTATTCCCTGTTTAACAATTATCATTTAATCTTGTTCACTCATTCCAATAAATACAAATTTTTCTCATTCCTGTATGCATTTCAAGTATTTTATATTATTGTTGCCGGCTCCTCTAAAATATAAAAAACTTCTTTACCTGTAAACTCCATTTTTATTATACTTATAGAAATCAGTTTAGCCAGAATGCTTTCAGTTTTAGATTTATTTGTTTTTAAAGTCTTCTTAACCTCTGTAAAAGAGACACCTTTATTCTTTCCAAGGTATTCCAGCAGTTCTTTTTCCTTTTCACCGTATCTGAAAAATATGCCTTTTTTCCTGCTTTTATTTTTCCATACCTTTAGAAGAATTTTGTTTGCCAGCAAATTCTCATCAGCTACCCTGATATATGCGAGCCACCTGCCATCTTCGTTTTTAGCATAATGTGGCTTATTTTTACTTTTTTGTATAGTCACCTCAAGAATCCAACGTCCGTTGATGCACCATTTTTTTGCCTTATATTTTAATCGATCAATAGTTTTTATTATAGCTGGAAGGA
>CAZFHF010000231.1:0-5621 GCA_964518655.1 uncultured Bacteroidales bacterium
CCTGCTGAAACAAAATATTCTTTTGATATGATATCTGCCTCAAATAAATATCACGGTAGAAAATAATATTTAATGCAATAACCCCAAAGATGATGATCAGGAGATATGTATATAATTTTTTCATTATTAGTAGTTAATAGTCAATGTTGAAAAAAAGGCGACTAAATCTAAAACTTTTTATAGAATATCTGAAAGAATATTATAAATTTTTGACTTCTTTTTTTACAAGGATAATGTCCTATTTTGTTCTGTATTTGTTTTTATCTTCATTTAAGATGTTAATATAGCTCCTGTACCGGCTCATACTTAATTTACCGCTCTCAACGGCATCTTTGACCTTGCATTCAGGTTCATGGGTATGACTGCAGTTATAATACTGGCAATATTTTGACAGCTTGAAAATCTCAGGGAAGAACAGCCCTATTTCATTTTCCTCAAAATCAATAAGCCCAAATCCTTTTATGCCGGGAGTGTCAATGATATAACCGCCATTTTCCAGCTCGTACATTTCAGAATATGCTGTTGTATGTTTGCCTGTTTTATGAAATGAGGATATTTCCGCAACTTTAATATCTATGTTTTTATCTATTGCGTTTATTAAAGTGGATTTTCCCACTCCTGAGTTGCCTGAGATTACACTGATTTTATTTTTCATCAGGTCTTTGAGAATCTTGATGTTTGTCTTCCTGACCGCAGATATCTCATAGCACTTATAACCGGCATCGCTGTATGTCTTCTTTATTGCCGGCAACTTTTTCAGAACAGACTCATTATACAGGTCAACTTTATTAATTAACAGGATAGTCGGTATATGATATGCTTCGGCAGTAACCAGGAACCTGTCAATGAATTCAAGCTGTGTTTCCGGGAAATCAAGAGTAAACATAAGAAATGCCTGATCAACATTGGCTGCTATTAAATGTGCTTCCCTGGAAAAATTTGATGCTTTCCGTATAATATAATTTTTCCTTTCCCTTATATCTGTTATTATTCCAATGTCATCAGTATTGCCTGCCGGTTTATATTTTACAACATCTCCTACTGTAACAGGATTGGTGGTTGTAATATCCTTTATTCGGAACTTACCCTTGATTTTGCACCTGGTGGTACTTGCACCACTTTTAACTGTATACCAGCTGCCTGTTGATTTTATAACCAGACCTTCCTCCAATTGTAATTATTTAAGAATTTTATATTATTGCTTATTGATATAACTAAATAGCATATTTAGTACATTTATCTTATAAATTTAAATATTATGGTGAAAAAAATCATTTCATATAATACAAATGGTATCCGTGCTGCTGTTAATAAGGGATTTGAACGGTGGCTGAGAGAGTATTCCCCGGATATCTTATGTATACAGGAAACCAAAATACAACCGGGGCAAATAAATGAAGAAATATATAAAGAGATGGGATATGATACTTACTGGTATTCAGCAGAAAAGAAAGGCTACAGCGGAACAGCCTTATTCACTAAAATAAAACCGGATTCGGTATACTATGGGATTAATATTAAAAAATATGATGACGAAGCACGCCTGATCAGAGCCGATTATAAAGATATAACACTTTTATGTGTGTATATCCCCTCAGGGACAATGGGAGGGGAACGGCAGGATTTTAAAATGAAATTTCTGGAAGATTTTCATGCCTACATTGATAACCTGAAAAAGACAAATAAGAATATTATCATATCAGGGGACTTTAATATATGCCATAGACCTGATGATATAAACCACCCTGAAAAGCATAATAAATCTTCAGGATTTTTGCCCGAGGAAAGGGAGTGGATGGAGAATTTTTTTAAAAGCGGATTTATCGATTCTTTCAGAGTATTCAATAAGGAGGCAGGGCAATATTCATGGTGGAGCTACAGGGCAAATTCAAGGGCAAAAAATCTTGGCTGGCGTATTGATTATAATATAATATCGGGATCCTTAAGAGATAAACTGAAAGGAGCAGGTATTTTAAGTAATGTTTATCATTCTGATCACTGCCCTGTATATGCTGAAATCCTTTTTTAAAGGATTATTGTTGCATTCAGGGTAGTAAACTGAAAAATTTAATATAAATTTTATTATATAAATGGATTGTTTGTTGGGCCGACTTCTGCAGGAGCTCATTTTTTAACACGATTTATTCCAGATGAGCCGGAAGAATGGAATGGAAGACTTGATATAACTTGCAAACATAGTATCGTAAAGGACATCTTATGAAATTAAAGAGGGAAGATATAGATTTATCAGCGCCGGCAGGCTCATTTGAGTCAATAATGGCGGCCATCCAGGGAGGGGCTGATTCCATATACTTCGGACTGGAAAAGCTGAATATGCGTGCAAGGTCATCATATAACTTCAGGAAGAAGGACATGAACGGGATTATTGACATTTGCACGAAGAAGGGAATTAAAACTTATTTTACTGCTAATATTGTATTTTATGATGATGAATTAGCTCAAATCAAGGAATTAATTGATTTTGCCAGAAAGGCGGGCGTTACTGCTGTCATAGCTTCTGATCAGGCAATAATAAACTATGCTCATTCAATTGGAATGAGTGTTCATATTTCCACCCAGGCAAACATAAGTAATATTGAATCCTTAAAGTTTTATTCCGGATATGCTGATGTGGCTATCCTGGCAAGAGAACTTAACTTAAAACAGATATCAGCAGTCGCAGATCAGGTCAGGAAGCAAAAGATAACCGGTCCTTCAGGAGAGTTAGTTAAGCTGGAACTGTTTGTCCACGGAGCTTTATGCATGTCAATATCCGGCAAGTGTTACCTGAGTTTGCACGAACATAATTATTCTGCCAACCGTGGTGAATGCCTCCAGGATTGCCGGAGGGCCTATACAGTCACAGAAAAGGAAACAGGATTTTCGCTGGATATAGAAAATGAATATATAATGTCACCAAAAGATCTTTGTACTATTCATTTCCTGAACAAAATACTGGATGCGGGGATAAAAGTACTGAAAATTGAGGGGAGAGCAAGACCTCCGGAATATGTAAAAACAGTAACACAGTGTTATAACGAAGCCATAAATGCATACGTCGAAGGCAGCTATACCAAAGACAAAATAAGAAACTGGACAGGAAAGCTTGCTACGGTTTTTAACAGGGGATTCTGGGATGGTTACTATCTGGGCCAAAAACTGGGGGAATGGAGTGATGTATACGGCTCCAGGTCAACTAAAAAGAAAGTATACATTGGTAAGGGAATGAACTATTTTGATAAGATTAAGGTTGCAGAATTCATTTGTGAGGCAGATACCATTAATGTTGGTGATGAAATACTTGTCACCGGCCCGACAACAGGCGTTATTCATGCATTAGCAAAGGAAATAAGAGTGGATTTAAAAAATGTCAGCATGGCAAAGCAGGGCGAAAGATTTTCTATTCCCCTGGAGTATACCGTTAGAAGATCGGACAAACTGTTTAAAATAGTGGATTCAAATAAAAACGTTGAGAAATAGATATTATATTAATTATTGACAATTAAATATATATAATCAGTAATTTATAATTATACTAAAGATAATATTAATTATATCTTATATAATCAAATATATAAACCTATAAATTACTCAGGGAATAATATTTTGAGGGCACGGAATTGAGATATCAAAGTACTACAAACAAAGGAATACTAATAACTTTATTGTTACTCGTTTTTTCCCTTATTAAGGGACATGCACAGTTTTTATCAACGGGACAGGACCCGTTTTCAATAAACTGGAACCAGATAAATACTTATAATTTCAGGATTATTTATCCCGCAGATTTTTATGACCAGGCTAACAGGCTTGCCAATATTCTTGAATACTCATATGAATACACCTCGGAAAATCTGTATTGCAGACCAAAAAAAATACCGGTAATCATTCATAATAACTCGGTAATATCAAATGGGATGGTATCATGGGCTCCAAAGCGCATAGAGCTGAAGACCACACCTCCCCAGGACAGTTATGCCGAAGACTGGATTGAGCAACTGGCATTACATGAATTCAGGCATGTGGTGCAAATCAGCAAATTAAACCAGGGCATAACAAGGTTAATGTCATGGATGCTGGGGCAGCAAGCTACAGGAGCAGTAGCAGGTTATTTGCCATTTTGGTTCCTTGAAGGTGATGCTGTTGCAACAGAAACTGCATTATCCAGCACAGGCAGAGGAAGGCTTCCTTCATTTGAAATGAAACTGAGGGCATTGGTCACTGAAAGAGAAAAGGGATTTTCATATGATAAGATGTACCTGAGATCATACAGGAACTTTATACCTGACTATTATGAACTGGGGTATCATATGGTAACATTTTCAAGGTTGAAGTATGATCCGGAAATGTTTAGCAAAATACTTGATAATGTTGCAAAAAATCCATACCAGATAAGCCCTTTTTATATCGGACTGAAAAGAAACTATAACCTTTCAAAAATAAAACTATATGAAGAAACGTTTGATACACTTAAATATTTATGGAATAAACAAATAAATAATATTAATTATACAAAATATTCAAAGATCACTAATAAGGTACAAGTTGATTATACAAGCTACAGATACCCTCAGTATATAAACGACACAACACTGATTGTTCTGAAAAGCGGAATAGACCAGGTCACACGGATTATGATGATTGATAAACAGGGATATGAAAAAGCTCTGCATACCCCGGGAATATTGTCATCTGAAAGAATATCAGCCTGCAAAAATAAAATAGTGTGGGATGAGGTTATTTCCGATCCCCGCTGGAACCACAGGAGCTATTCCGTTATAAAAATCCTGGATACAGAAACAGGCAGACACAGGCAGATAACGCGAAGAACAAGATATTTTTCTCCCTCTTTTTCTGAGGATGGAAGTAAAATTGTAGCAGTGGAAGCAGACTGCAGAAATAACTACTTCCTGGTAATACTTGGTGCAGATAATGGTAAAGTTGAGAAAAGAATACCTTCAAGTCAGAATATGTTTCTGCAAATGCCTGATTGGACCGTGGAGGGCAATATTTTAGTAAAAGCGATAAACAGGCAGGGTACAAATATTTATATTGTTGATACCGGAAGCCTGAAATGGGATCCTTTGCTTATACCGGGCTATACTAATATCTCGCAACCTGTGAACCTGGGCAGCTATATTCTGTATAGAGGTTCTTACAGCGGAGTTGATAATATTTATGCTGTAAACTGCAATTCAAAAGAGATTTTTCAGGTAACCTCTTCAAAATACGGGGCATTTGATCCTTCGGTAAATCACGGGAGTGACGAACTTGTATATGCGGATTATTCATCTGCAGGGCATAATGCTGTTAAATTAAAAATTGATACCAGCCGTTGGATTCCTTTGTCTGATGTGAAGGATAATTCACTTAAATGGTATGAACAGCTGGCTGATCAGGAGAACAAAAATATACAGGAAAGTAATATACCTGGTATTATATATAAGCCTGAAAAATATTCACGTATTTTGAACCTTTTTAATGTCCATAGCTGGAGCCCTTTTTATTTTGATTATAGCGGAGATATAGAATTATCGGATCTTCAGATTTCTCCGGGAATTACTTTGCTCTCACAGAACATGCTCAGTACTGCTATAACCAGTATAGGATATGAATATAGA
>CAZFHF010000232.1:0-5582 GCA_964518655.1 uncultured Bacteroidales bacterium
TGCCAGCTTATATTCCTGTAATCCCTCATATGCTTTGGCTCTTTGCAAATAAACAGGGAAATCCGCAGGTTCCTGCCTCAGAGCTCTCGAAAAATCCTCAACTGCATCTTTATACCTGCCCAGCTCAATATCCACCTTTCCTCTTTCAATAAAATATTTTGGTATTCTCTTCTCAACTGATAAAACATTATTCCAGTCTTCCAATGCCCCTTTATAATTATTAAGCTTTTTATTTATCCTTGCCCGGCAGGCATATAACCTGTAAGGATTTTTTGATTCTGGTATTTTCTCTTCTATCAAAGCCAGCGCATCGAGATAAAGTTCTTTTTTCAACAGGTAATCCACTTCCTTTTCAATATTTTCTTCAGGAGAGTACCAATTCTCCTGCCACAATGAATACCACTCATTAGTATACTGTAAATCATTGAATGCATCATCTTTTTTTATCACCTTTTCTTTCTCACGGAATCTTGATTTTAGATGGCTTTTTAAATAATATATGGATCTTTCATTGTCACCAAGCCTTGCATAGGTTTTTGAAAGCCACAGATCAGCCATATTCTCACTCAGTTTGTTAGTTTCAAGAAAATCATTCAATGCATTATCCAGTTTGCCTGTATTATAATAAGCTCTTCCCCTTTTCAGATATAATTTGTTATTGTTAGGACTTAATTTTGTTGCTTCTGTAAGATAGCTAATAGCTTCATCATACCTGCCTGACTGTAAAAGTGCAACACCTTTACAATATAAATCATCCGTTTCCTGTGCACTAACCGCAGGAACAAAGATTAAAACTGTCAATATGTATATTAATTTATTCACTTGCCTGGCCTGAAGATTTTTCTGAAAATACATGTATAAATCCCACCAAATTTCGTACCTGAAGACCTTCAGATATTATTCTTGGTTCATAAACATCGCAAATGTAATAATAAACGCCTGAAGACACAGTTTTTTTTGTCTTCATATTTCTTCCATCCCATTCAATAAACGGATTGTCATTTGATTTAAATACCAGCTGTCCCCACCTGTTAAAGATTTTAATCTCAACTTTAATAATATCCACTAATTCCTCAGGTATCTTTGCGACAAATTTATCATTAATGCCATCTCCATTCGGTGAAAAAACATTTGGCAGTTCAAAATATGAACAGACATCAATACAGACCCTGTTTGACAGCTCACTCTCATTACCGGAAGAATCAACAGCAGTAACATAATAACATCCCCCAAGCTGCATAACCTCATTAAGTTTATGATGATAAACTGTGTCAGTTGCAGGATAAGTGCCGGCAATAGAATCTATATCGCCTCCAACTCTGGATGAAAAAAATATCTTATAACGCTCCACATCATCAGCACGCTTCACATCACCAGCACAATAATTATTCGGATTGGTCCAGGTTAGTATATTTACCAGGCTGTCGCACCAGGAATCCACAGACAAAACAGGCGGACATGGAGGTGTTAAATCCATTGGTGTTCCGCAATTTATATGAGAAAGATTTTCATTTTTATGGACTATCCCATCAATAGGCCGCCAGCCCAGGCTCTTAACTTTATAGCAGTATTCAACGCCATTTTTAAGATTATAATCTACATACTGATTTTCCTGTGTAATACCTATGGAATCATAATTATCGGAAATATCATTATATCTGTAGATAATATAATCAGTATTTATCCAGGGAACTTTTTTTCTGAAATCAAGTGTTAATTGATTATCATCAGGCGTTACATCAATATATATTGTTGATGCAATCTCATTCTCACCCTCACTTATTTCAAATCTGTTGCCATTTGTATTATTATAAAGTTTAACTGAATAATAATATGGATAGGACATGGTATTCAATGTATCATGATAATAGGTTGTATCATTTAAATCCTTGCTTAATATTGAATCAAGGACTAATAAATCATCACCATATGATGTTGAATCAATCATTATCCTGAATACATACGGCCCTGGAGAAACCATGGTATCTATATCCCGTGGTTTGGCCCATGATAAAAATACTTCTCCTAAGGCAACATCTGTTTTTGTTACGCTTGCATTTAGTATTGCAGGCTTTCCAGGGATTAAAGAGGTACATATATGATCAGAAGCAAAGCTTTCAGAACCGTCAGCGTAATATGCAGCAATCAGATAACAGTATTCCATACCCTGAATAAGACCCTCCCCATTATTATCATCCGTAAATGAAGTAATGTTATGTCCTGTCAGCTCCCCTATTCTTTCAAAGCCTGTATAAACAGGGATAAATGGTTCACAGGTATCCTGCTGAAATTCAAAATCTCCTTCCCTCCTGTATATATAATATCCCTTAATATTATCGCAAATATTAGGCTCCCATGAAAGATTGACATCCGAACTTGTTGGCGCAGCTGATAATCCTGTGGTTGCAGGACCTGCAATGCTTATATTAAAGGTACTGGTGTTAATAAGACTTATATCGTTAAGTGTATCCTTGCTTTCAAAAATTATCTGGTAAGGTTGTTTCCTGACATTGGAACATGCTGTCTGCCATCTGAAGACGGAAGTTGTTGACCCAGGGCCGGAGGATACTGTTTCAAAAACAGCACTATCTGTTGATAACTCAAAAGGCCCTCCTTCCATGGAATGAATAATTGGATCAGAATCCGGATCTGTGGATGTAACCTGAAATTCAATATATTCACCTGCTTCAACACAACGATCTGCCAGTTCAGGATTTTCGGGAGGATTGTTATCTGTTCTGAAAACTTCAATTTGCATGTCTCTTACAATATTGCCAATTATTATTCCGTTTCTCCACTCTTCAACATTCATGGCAACATTGTATTTTCCAGTATCAACAGGCGTATTCCATATTAAGTCACCGGTAATTTCATCAACATAAAAAGTATCACTTGCCGCAGGAAATGAATAGTTCTTTATCTGTGTTCCATTTTGGGCAGTGCAAACCGTAAGCTTATATGAGAGGCTATCACCGTCAATATCAAATGCAGCAGGATTGTGAATGAAAATATGTCCCAGAGCTGCCCTGTCTTTTGGTGCATTAAGCAGTTCCGGAGAATTGTTGCTTCCAACATTTGGATTTATTAATATTGTTGTTTTAATAGAAAACACAACATTAACCGAATTTGGTATATTCTGAACACCAAAGTTCCTGTTGGGGTCCTGAACAAGCACTTCGTATACTCCTGGTCCGGGAAAAGTGTGCCTTGCCGTATAAGCATTGTGCCTGTAATCATCCGGCAACATTATAGGATAACCAGCATCCATGAAAGCAATTGATGATGTATTATCACCCCATTCAAATGTAAGTTCACTGCGATTAGCCTGACTTTTGGTATATGTATAGGTAGTAACAGTAAACTCGTAAGTCAGGCCGGAAATATACCTGTACGTTATCTCCCCTGCCCTGTTATGCGTTGCATAAGATGGTGCTGTAAAAATAGCAAAACAGATAATATATAATAAAAGGCGCTTCATTAATGTAAAGTTAACATATCTGCAAGTCATTATCTGTAATTATTCATAAATTAAAGAATAACATCAATATTATTTTTACTGAAGTTAAAGGTATATCCTCTTTCTACCCCATCAATATCAAGAATAAGAAGATTTTTCTGATCCGCGTATATATCAAGCATCAGAGTGTTTTGTATAACAATATTATTAATCATGCCTGTTATGTCTTCACTCTCATAGTATATCCATATATATTCCTCATTCTTCTTTAATGACTGAAAACCAAAATTTATTTCATTTTCACCATTTATTATTATCTCAAAATTTGAAAATACATATTTGTTTATTGCCCTGATACTCTCTTCATCCGGTTCCTGTTTATCATTTAATATAATTGATGTCCCTGTATTATAAAGAACAGTGTTTTTTAAATCCTCTGCGAAAAACTGAAAGGATATTTCAACGGAATTTAACTCAGAATTAAAATTAATATTTGTAATAGATACATGTACCGGATGAAACAGAATCCCTGAATAAATAAACAATGTATATATTATAAAATGCATCTGTTTTTATTGTTAAATATTTAAATATCCAAAAAACAAAATCCAAATCTCAAATAATTTCCAAATCACAATTACTTAATGACCAAAACCAGTTTGAAATATTGAATATTAGAAATTGTGTATTATTTGTTATTTGTCTTTTGAGACGTGTTATTTATTTGATATACCAGATTCCAGAATGTAATCAATGAATCACTTTAATACTATAATAGTATATTAATATGTTTTTGCTACAAAAATCATACAAAATTAATTGCAGAGCAAGATAAAAAAGTAATAATATTCTTATTGAATAATAAAACTAAAACAAATTATTAAATTAGAGCTTTCAATTACTGGTAAACGGATGTTTGGAGATATTATTTTTTCCTGTAATTCAACTGACAACATAGCATAAGTAATTATAAAATTTTAAATGAATGAAAATATTAATAACAGGCAGTGCAGGTTTTATAGGTTTTCATATCACAAAAAGACTTTTAGATGCCGGTTACGATATTGTTGGAATGGATAATATAAACAATTATTATGATGTGAATTTAAAATATGCACGGCTCAAAAATACAGGAATTAATAAAGCGGATATTAAATACAATAAGATTATAAAAAGCAAGATCTTTCCTAATTACAAATTCATACAGTTAAATCTTGAGGATAATGACAATGTGGCGAGAATGTTCAGTAATGAAAAATTTGAAAAGGTATGTCATCTGGCGGCACAGGCTGGAGTAAGATATAGCATAGAGAATCCTGCTACATATATAAACTGTAATATTGTTGGATTTTTAAATATTCTTGAAGGATGCAGGCATAATGTAATAAAACATCTGGTATATGCCAGCAGTTCAAGCGTTTATGGCTTGAATGAAAAAATGCCTTTTTCAGTTCTTGATAATGTTGATCACCCTGTAAGCCTCTATGCAGCCAGCAAAAAAAGTAATGAATTAATGGCACACACTTACAGTCATTTATATAACCTGCCAACCACAGGATTACGTTTTTTTACTGTTTATGGTCCCTGGGGAAGACCAGACATGGCTTTATTTAAATTCACCAGGTCAATTCTGGAGAATAAACCTATTGATGTTTATAACAATGGTATTATGGAGAGAGATTTTACCTATATTGATGATATTGTGGAAGCTATTGAAAGAATTATTGAATCTGTTCCCGGGGGAAATAAAAGCTGGAAAGGCCTTAATCCTGATCCTTCAAGTTCCATTGCACCATTCAGAGTATATAATATTGGAAACAGCACACCGGTGAAGTTGCTTGATTTTATAAATTCTATTGAAAAGGTTCTTGGGAAAAAGGCAATAAAAAATATGCTGCCCTTACAACCCGGTGATGTGCCTAAAACATGGGCTGATGTTTCAGCATTAAGCAAAGACCATAATTATCAACCTGAAACACCTATTGACCAGGGTGTTAAAAATTTCGTTGACTGGTACATTACATACTATAAACATAGCTAGTATTATAAATCCCGGATTTCTCTTTTTACCCTGTTAGTGAGAATATTAAATATACCTTTGAAAAAATATTTTATATCTGTTAAA
>CAZFHF010000233.1:0-5159 GCA_964518655.1 uncultured Bacteroidales bacterium
TTTATAAGCTATAATTTAAATGGTATTGATGGATTTCCCAGATTCGAGTATAAGCTAATAATACCAGCTATTTGAAATCCTGAATTTTTTGCTTGTAATTGAGGAGTTAAGATAACAGAACCTTTATTATGCCGGTCATCCCATCTTGTGAACCCGAGAGGACAGAAATCGAACCAATTTCTTCCGGATCTTGCACTATTATTTAATTTGAACAAGTTTTAAAAATACTAATTTTATAAGGTTTTAATTTGAAAATTGATGTGACTTTCACCCAATTCAATTAATTGTTTTCAATTCATTTGCGACAGTATTAGTTGTTGAAGAATTCGATTATGCAACATTAAATTTTTAACAATTGATTTATTTATATGCCATTCATAAATTAAAAGCTATTATTACTTGACATAAGCAGAATTATTTTCTATATTAAACTAGGAAAGAATAAACAGGAAATATTTCAAAAGTTATATGAAATACATAATGGACTAGTATTTATAAAGGATTTAGTTAAATGTAAGTTGAGTTTTTTATTGCATATTAATTTTGGATAATTTTAATTATTTAGCAAGGTAAATAAGATTTTATATAAAGTGAATTAATTCATACACATGAATCAAATTTCTTTCTTCATCTGTTAACCTAAATGATGGATCAAGGATTATTTGAATAAATATTAAGGTATTGGTTATATGATAAGTATTAATTAAATTTTTAAGAATAACTGCATTAACATTTTAAAACCTAAAAAACATTAAACTAATTAAATCGATCTTACCATTAATTATTTTAATTAATTTGAGTATTAATGCTCAAATTAGAATGGACTGCGATGGAAAGGTTATGATAGGAAGTACATCAAACCCAACAAAAGATTTAGATGTCAGGGGCGAAGTTTCTTTTAAGCCTTCAAGCTCTTCTTCATGGAAATATATAATTGATAATACAGGAGGACCTTATTCAAATAATCCAGTTTTTTATCCAAGTCATAACGGTACAATCAACCTCGGGAAAAGCGACAAAAGATTTTATCAAGTATATGCTTATCAATTTTTGGATCCTTCAGATAAAGAGCTTAAAGAAAACATTAGAGAAATAGAGAATTCATTGCAATTAGTACTAAATCTAAAAGGAGTTAAATACGATTATAAGGCGCAAATAAATACCTCTAACGATATGATAATTAATGAGAAGTTTGAAGAACAAAGAAAAAATAAAATAGGATTCATTGCACAAGATATGAATGAAGTATTACCAGAAGCAATCATATATGATAAGCAGGCTGGTATATATAACATTAATTATTCCAGCGTAATCCCTGTACTTGTAGAAGCTATAAAAGAGCAGCAATCACAGATAAAGATACTGCAGGATGAAATTGATAAATTGAACGGTGGCAATTCATAGCAAAAAAGCACAGCGGATAACAATACAGAAAATAATGCGCTACTCTTCCAAAATAAACCTAATCCATATAATGAGAATACAACCATAAGTTATTATATTCCGGAAGGCAACCAGAAAGCTTCAATCTTCATCTATGATTTACATGGCCAGCACAAAAAAGCGTATAACATAACTACAAAAGGCACTTCAAGTATTACTATTTCAGGTTCTGAATTTCAGCCGGGAATGTATTTATACACGTTAGTTTTTGATAGTAAAGAAATAGATACAAAAAGGATGATATTAACCAATTGAAAGGAAAAGCACTTTTTATTATGAAAAAACTTATAACATACGGAATAGTTATTGTGCTATCATCCCTTTTATGTTCTGCGCAGAAAATAATTAATAATCAAAAGCATTACAGGAACTTGCCTAAAAAGGAATGCAGTATATTTTTTAATCTTAATGACAAAACATATAGTAATATAAATGATGCTATATTATATCTAAAGACTCATAAACAAGAGTATAATCTACCTGGAAATGCTTTTGAAGATTTGAAGTTTAAATCAGAAAGACCAAGCCTCTTGGGAAAGCATTACCGTCTTCAGAAATACATAAACAATATTCCTGTCGAAAGAGCCGAATTAATATTAAGCATAAATGACAATGGGAAAATATATAGATGTTTTAACAACTTGCATGATTACACTTACATTAATACTGAAAAGAGAATAAACAAAGAAAATGCACTTGATATTGCATGGGATCATCTGAAAGTATACGGTAAATTAATGTCTATGCCTATTGTTGATTCGTGTTTCATTCAATATGGTGACAGCTTGATTCTATGTTATAAAGTAGATATTAATACATTAGGCCCTTATGGTCACTGGGGTGTGAACATAGATGCTTATTCAGGTGACGTATTAACTGTTTATGAAACGGCTATTTCAGAAAAAACAAATAAAAGCATGGATTTCAACCATCATTATGAGGTTCTTTTAGACAGAGAAGAAGCTGTCAACGAATATTTATGTAATAGTTTAAATAGCAAATTCTCAAGTTATACCGCATCCTCTGAAATCGTGAACGGAACAGCAAAGGTCTTTGATCCTGATCCTGCAACTACACTTATGGATGATGAATTAACAGATGATGATCATGACACATGCTTTGGAGGTTCTTATTTTACAAGGGATCTCCTGGATATTGAATATTCAGAAGAACAAGGTTTATATAGACTTAATGGCCCATGGGTTAAAATATGCGATTTCGAACCACCAAATACATCCCCAAGCACTACTTCAGACGGTAATTGGTATGCTACACGAAAAAACAATGCATTTAACGATGTAATGGCTTATTTCCATATTGATCAAAATCAGAGGTATGTACAATCTTTAGGATATACAGGTGAAAACGGTATTCATAATGTTAGTATTGAAGTTGATACTGATGCCATCAATGGTGATGATAATAGTTTTTTTTGGCCTCCAAACTGGATAAAATTTGGACATGGTGGAGTTGATGCTACTGAAGATGCAGATGTGATTTTACATGAATATATGCATGCACTATTATGGGATATAAATAATTACTACTCAAATCCCAGTGGAGATTTGGGTGCATTAGCTGAAGGTTTTGCAGATTATTGGGGTGGCTCTTATAGTCTGACAACAACTAATGGCCAATCGTTTTATCCTAATTGGTTTGCAACATGGGAAGGCCATAGTCCGGGAGCCTGGGGCGGCCGTATGTTGAATAAAACTAATCTAATATATGATCCAAATGAAACATATGAAGCGCATGGTAATAATTACCTGGATGATGAAATATGGTCAGCGCCCATATTTCAATCATTATTGGATGTTATTGCACAAGGAGGCAGTAGGCCGGAGTTGGACAAAATTATGCTTGAAAGCAATTTTGGACTCGGTGCTAATATAACTATGCATCAAATGGCACTTTCAATTATCAATACTGCCGAGTCTTTACACCCTGATAATATTCATACACCTATACTTTTAACAAGGTTTTCAAACCAGGAATTTGTTTTAAAGGATATTTATATTGATGCCAGCAATAGTGGTACAGAAGATGGCTCTGCTGCAAATCCGTATAACACAATTCAGGAAGGATATGATGCTGTCCTGCCTTCCGGCACTCTTCATATCAGTGAGGGTAATTACCAGATTGGTGATCTTATATTAAATAAGCGTATGACAGTTGAGGCTGAAGAAAACAATATTGTAATCGATTATTAAAGATTTTAAATTCAATAATCAATAAATGAACATAATATTATGAAATTAACGGTGATTATTTCGGCTTTTATTATCATAACCTTTTCCTATTGCTCTAAAGATGATAATAATGAGGAAGAGATCTGTGTTATTCAGAAAAAAAACTCCATGGAACACCTGGTTCCCTATAATTACATTGAAAGAATAGAACGTTTATTTAATAATAATGATATGACCATACCAGAAAATATTCGATTTTATAGATTAGAGTATTCCGAATCCTCCGTATGGCATGTTAAATGCATCCAGTTCTGGAAAGAATTTCAATTATTTAATAAGGAAGTGGTTTATTTGTTTGATTGTAATGATATTTTCATGTCAATTGATGGTGAATTAATTGAAAACATCAATATCGATACTATACCTGAGGTTTCTAACAAAGTTATTGGCAGGAAGTTCTATAACAGGATGAAAAATGATTCAATATATTGTTCACATTATCAGGGAAAAATTGAAGAATACAGGGAGAATTGCTACAGGACAGAGCTGGGAATCTGGGAGATGAACAGCGGACAAAAGGATTTTGTTTTGGTATGGCAAATCACACCCTCTGATTCAATAACATTTCCAATAGCATATTATAATTCATCAACAGGTTATTTGATTTATTACGGCAATGGATATACAAATGATATTTTCATTGAAAAATACCAGAAAATTTATGGAAAATGGAAAGCAATAAATAAATTCTACGGAGAAGGTGTGCTTAAAGAACTGGATTTGCAGTATCTTATTTTTGAGAGAGTTGGAAAATTCTATATTATAGATAATACTGTAATATGTGAGGGTAAGGTGTCAATTTATGAACAAACAGATAGCAGTTTAATGATCCAATTATATGCTGAAAAAGGTGGACATTATTTAAGCCTGTCAAATATAAAAATTATCACTTTTCAAAATGATACATTGATACTAAGAGAATATGGTTTCGATGGTTACAAATATATTTTTACAAAAGAAGATTAATCGTCTGCCATTCTATATGATCAGCAGATTTTATGATTCCCAGAGACTTCCCTTCTAAATGATTTCAGCCGGAGAGACCGGTATAAATGTACCATTCGGTAAGAACGGCAGACCATTTACTCCTTATATGTGAAGGCAAAGGGACAAAACTCGAACACTTTTGTTGAGGATCTGAAGAGAATTAATACGTTAAGAGGATAAGGATATATATTTTAAAATCTTAACTGAATGGTTGCATATACAGCCTTTGGGGATGGGTATGCACCACGGTCAATTGCATTATCCGAAAAATTATTGTCAGTATAGATTGTTGCTTCGGGATCATACCCTTTATAACGTGTATATGTCAGTAGATTATCAAAGCTCAGTGACAGCTTCATCTGTGCCAGGTTGTATATCTTCTTTTCCGGTGCCCAGGTAAATACTACCTGCTTCAGCCGTATGAATCCTGCATCTTCGATAAATGCCGATGATTCGTAAAAGATTCTATGGCCCAGGACT
>CAZFHF010000233.1:5169-5539 GCA_964518655.1 uncultured Bacteroidales bacterium
AACCCGTTTATTTCCCTGTTTGTTCCTGTAATATATGTTCCTGCCCGGGTAGCGTTATATTTATCCACTCCTTTTACCCCATACAAGGTAAAATCAACGGAAAAACTTTTGTACCTGATGCTTGTGTACCAGTTGCATATAAAATCGGGAAGCGAATTGCCTGTTACTATCCTGTCATCATCGGTCATAGTTGTTGTCGATGTATCGACTTTCAGGTATTTCATATTGCCCTTTCTTATAATAAAGGGGTCGCCGGACTGTTCATCGGCTGCTGTCCATTTGCCAAGGTTCTTATAAGTATTAATGCTTCCAAGCCGTTCATCCGTGCTGATAACAAAATCAGGAACAAGAATGTCCTCTTCCCTGAACA
>CAZFHF010000234.1:0-5525 GCA_964518655.1 uncultured Bacteroidales bacterium
TCCTTCTTTTCAGCTGAGAAGGACATAGAAACATGGGAGGAATGGATATATTCTGTTCACAATTAACAGAAAACGGCATATGGTCAGAGCCGAAAAATATGGGCAGTCCCATTAATACAACAGATGATGACCTATTTCTTTGGTATATTAAGGACAGAAATATATCATATTTTTCCAGATTTGATGCCTCGGGTTTTGGAAAGCATGATATCTTTAAATTTGAGACAGAAATTGAGAAAATTATAATTGGGAATGCCATGGCTGACAAATCGGTTTCCGACTCTTTGATGAATAATCCTGCAATAACTGAAAATATAACATATAATGAAGAGCCATATATTCAAAATCCTGAAAATTCCCAGATTAAATATAATGACGAACAATCAGAAGAAAAGATTCCATATTACACAATACAAATAATGGCATTACATAAGCCGGTTAGCACCAGGTATTTTAAAAATCTTGACAGTGTAAAAGTGCATAAAGGCGATGATTTCATCAGCCGTTATACCTGTGGCAAGTTTTACGGTTATACACCCGCCAGGGAATACCTGGAAAAAGTACATAACCTGGGTTACAGTGATGCATTCATAAGAGAAATAAATTCTATATCAAATTATTATGAAAACACCTCAAAAGAATAAAGATAAGAATCCTGAGATAGTCCTAAGAGCACTTGAACCTTCAGACATCAACCTTTTATATAAATGGGAGAATGACCCTGATAACTGGCGCGTCAGTAACACCATTACACCTTATTCAAGACATATCCTGAAGAAATATCTTGACAACTCTCATCTTGATATCTATCAAACAAAGCAGCTGCGCTTAATGATAGATCTAAAGGACAAAAATCATAAAACAATAAAAGCCATCGGGACAATAGATTTATTTGATTTTGATCCCTATCATAACAGGGCAGGGGTAGGTATCTTAATTGGTGATAAAAGTGAACGCAAGAAAGGATATGCTTCGGCAGCCCTGGATAATTTGATACAATATGCTTTTCATACATTGCAGCTTAACCAGATATACTGTAATATACTAACAGATAATAAGGAAAGTCATAAGCTTTTTCAAAAACATGGATTCAGGCTTATCGGTGAAAAGAAAAAATGGATAAAACTGCCTGGGAAATTTATGGGTGAATATATGCTTCAGCTATTGAATCCACTTGATTAGCATGAAAATAGTAACAGATTAAAAAAAATTATTAACTTTATTACAAATCTGTTTTTCAAATATTTATTAAATTTAGTTAACAATTAATTTAAAAATTTAAATTATTTATTTAAAAATCGACTTATATTTAATTGATATTTAATTTTATATATTATTTAAATATATTTTTAATAAAACCCAATATTAATTGAACTTATTATTCGTATACAAGAAGATCATAAGGTTACTTTTTATCATTTCTATTTATACTACCCTGTTTCTGTTATCTTCCAGTATAATATATTGTCAGCAGGATGATTTCATTAGATCAATGTTTAATAATTCTGACATTAAAAAGCTTGACAAAACAAGGGAATATGAAATAAAGGCTGAAGGATTGATAGAAGAAGCCAATGAATTATACATGGAAACCTTTGCTGTGCAGGGCGATTATGAGCTTGATGAAAAAGCTATCGACAAGAAGGTAAAACAGCTTGAATCAAAAGCCCGGAAAAAGCAAATTGAGGCGGCACAGTATTATGAGTTAATAAACGAAACCAAGTTTGGCATATATAAAAGATATATTGAAAAATTCTGGTCAGAGTTTGAAGGTGATGAATCAGTTTATGTAAATGCAAAACTTATCGAAGAACAGTCCAATGATTATTATTTTCAGGCAACAAATCTGAGATCTGATGCATCAAAAACACAGGATGATAAACAAAAGATTGAAAATCTGAACAATGCTTATGAACTGGAATTAAAAGCTCTGGAGAAACAGCTTAATGCGCTCAGCATTTATTACGGTGTGGAATATGCGGCTGCTGACGAGTATGTTGAACCCGTGACAACTTATACTCCTGAAACACCGGTAACGTATACAGAACCTGTTCAGCAGGAAACATATTACGAGGAGCCGGATTACGGGGAAACAGTAACACAGCCTGTTACGGACTATACACCGGCAGTTACAACCACCTCACAACTTGAAGGGGACATAAGGGTTAACCAGATGATCATTGATATTTATAACAAATATATGGCAGATGAAACAAGACAGCCTGTAAATGTTTTAACCCCTGAGATTCTTTCGAGCTTAACATCATTTGATGCTGACCAGATATTAAATATATGGTATTCATATGCATATGATACTTTGTATGAAGGTATTCCCGAACCTCCTCCTGAATTATTGGCAATTGCCGATTCATTATCCGAAGAGATGGCCCCTGAAGGTCAGCAAACAGATATGTACACTGAAGATGAATTGATGGCCTCGGAATATGAAGAAAGAATTTCAGTTGTCGAAGAAGATATCAGCGGATCCTATCATTTGCCTTCAGATGATGAAATTATTTACAGGGTTCAAATTGCTGCCAATAAGGCACAACTATCTCAAAGGGCACTTGGTAAAATTTATTATGGAAACAAAAACGTTGAAATGATAAATGAAGAAGGGTGGTTTAAATACTCAATAGGCGACTTTGATGATTATGAAAGTGCCAGCAAGTTCAGAAAACAATGCGGAGTGCAGAATGCTTTTATAGTAGCTTACAGAAGAGGTACAAGATTTGCTCCCAGTGGTATGGATGAAGCCGGTTATGCAGCTATGGGTGAATCAGCCGGGGGTATGATCAGCTCTGAATTTGACGTCGGACTTTACTTCAGGGTTCAGATTGCTGCAAACAGGGTTCCTATTACAAAGGAACAGCTTCAGAAAATATATACTGATGATTATACTGTTGAGTTAATAAACGAAGAAGGCTGGTATAAATACCAGCTGCTGGGTGTGAGATTATTTTCCGATGCTTTGAGGATTCTAAGAAGATCGAAAGTGAAAGGAGCCTTTATTATTGCATACAATAACGGAACCAGACAAAATCTGTATGCTGCTGCCAAACATTCCAAATCCGTTGAAAAGGAAGTACAAACATACGGCAGAAAAGGAAAACTAAATGATATTGAATGGCATGTTCAGATTGCTGCTTCAAAAATTCCGCTGAATCAATATGAATTATCTGAAATATATAAGGGAGACCAGAATGTTTCTATGGTGATTGAAGAAGATTGGTACAAATACAGGTTAAAAGCCGGGACATCATATTCAACCGCCAAGGAAATTAAACAAACGTGCGGAGTTAACAAGGCATTTATTGTTGCATATTATGTAGGGAAAAAGGTGGCTATACAAAACGCAATTAACAACTACTAATATATTTATTAATAACTAAATATTATGGCTATGAAATTTAGAATCAGAAACCTTCTCAGGATAAGTGTAAAAGCTGTGCTTGTAATAAGCATAATATCTTCTTCCTGTATATCGCAAAAGAGAGTACGATTACTGGAAGAAAAAACTACAAAAGAAGTAACTACACAATTTGAAAATCCTAAAACCACGACCTACAGGATACAAATTGGAGATCATCTCTATATCAAAGTATATAGTGTTGATCCGAAGACCAGTAAGTTCTTCCAGACCGATTTCCCGAATCTTATGAATCCAACTTATTTATATTTAAATAGTTATCTGGTAGATGAATTCGGGTTTATTAACTTCTCCTTTGTTGATAAGATGTATGTCAAAGGTCTGACTATCGTGGAAGTCAAGGATCTGGTGCAGAAGACTCTTAATGAATATTTCAAGGAATGTACAGTTGTCGTGAAGTTAGTAAACTTCCAGGTTGCTGTACTTGGTGAAGTAAAAAATCCCGGAGATTTCACAATATACAGGGATTATATCAATGTTTTCCAGGCTATCGGACTGGCAGGAGGCATAAATCAGTTCGGAAACAGGAAAAAAGTAAAATTGATCCGGCAGACACAAACAGGATCCAATATGTATTTCCTGGATCTTACTGACAACAGGATTCTTGAGTCACCGCAGTTTTATCTTATGCCGAATGATATAGTTTATATTGAGCCAATGGGAGGAAAGTCAAGAGCATACGAAACATTCCCGTATAGTACATTTATTGTAGGTATTTCAACTGCTCTTATAGGATTAAATATTTACCTGACTCACTTTGATTAAGAATTTATAATTATTAACTTTAAACCAGGTGTACTAAAAATATGAAGGGCAAACTAAAATGTGATGGATGAAAAATATCAATATCTTGAACAGGAGGATACAATAGATATAAAATCCTTTATTATCAAGAATCTGAAGCACTGGTATTTGTTTGTCTTTTTTCTGTTAATAACATTTTTCATAGCCATATTAGTTAACAGATTTTCCACCCCGGTTTATAAAGTCAGCACCTGGGTTCTTATAAGTGAGAAACAGGATCCTCTTGAACTCGAGAATCGCATTGTCCCGTCATTGTATGGTAATCCGTACAAACTACAGAATGAGATCGGAATTTTAAAATCAAAAGATCTTACTAACAGGGTTATTAATAATCTTGATTTTGAAGTATCCTATTTTGTGGATGACAGGTTCAGCAAAAAAGAGTTGTATAACGACTGCCCTTTTTTTATTGAATACGATTCTATCCTTGATCAGCCACTGGGAGTTAATTTCTATACAACATTTGTATCTGACAGCATGCTGTTAATAGAAGCTGAGGGAGATGAGGTTGTTCTGCATAATTTTAATTTTAAATCCAACACAAAGGTTATTCCTTACTTTACATTTAAAGATACCGTTGCCTTTGGAGAATTGACCGGCAACCAGTTTTGCAGGTTCAGGATCCTTCCCAATTTTCTCGTCTTTAATGAGAGAATGAAAAATAAAAAATACTATTTCAAATTCAACAGTGTAAGCCAGCTTATAAAAAAATACAGGGCTTTTAATATTGAATCCTCGAAAAGCTCTTCAATACTTGAACTTTCAATAAAATGCACTAATGTAGAAAAAGGAGTAAGATTCCTTAATAAACTTACTGAAACATATCTTCTTAAAAGCATTGAAAAAGACAATATAGTTGCATCAAGTACAACCGATTTTATTGACAGCCAGCTAAAAGGAATATCTGATTCCCTGAGATATTCCGAAGACCGTCTGCAGCACTTCAGAACATCAAAAAATATAATGAATCTTGACTTCCAGACTCAGCAGGTATATTCAAAAATGGAAGATCTGCAAAATAAAAAAGCTGAACTGCTTGTCAAGTCAAAATATTATCAGTATCTGAAAGATTACCTTGCAAATAACAATGATGTAAATGATCTGATCGCTCCGTCAATAATGGACATAAATGATCCCCTGTTGAACAACCTGTTAATTGAACTATCAAACAATTATGCCGAAAGAACTGAACTGTCCTTTAACTCTGTAAAGAACAATCCTTATCTCAATTCACTTGAAATGAAGATAAATGCAACAAAAGAAAAGCTTATTGAGAATATTGACAATATTA
>CAZFHF010000235.1:0-5517 GCA_964518655.1 uncultured Bacteroidales bacterium
TGAAAACCAGGATTATGAAATCGGAAAATCATATCTTGTAAAAGACGGCAGTGATATAGCCATCTTTGCTAACGGAATAATGGTACATAATGCTGTAAAGGCTGCAGAAAAACTGGAGAAAGAAGGTGTCTCAGCAAGAGTGGTAAATGTAAGCTCACTCAAGCCAACCAACGAAAATGAGATAAAGAACTTCACGTCAGGAGTAAAAGGTGTTGTGACGGCAGAAGAACATTCCCTGATAGGTGGGCTGGCAAGTGTTATTACATATATCCTCCGGGGAAGCAACCTGCCTGTTGAGACTATCGGCATAAATGACAGGTACGGGCAGTCGGCGCATAACTATGATGAGCTTCTTGAAGAATACGGTTTAACAGAACTCAATATTTATAATTCAGTAAAAAAACTGATCCGTTGAATAATAACCACGTAATATAGAATCCGATATAATGCTGTTAATTATTGTTCTTTTATTGTGTGTTGTCTTTATTATTGGCTCCTCAGTAAAATTAAAATTACACCCGTTCCTTGCCCTGTTGTTTGCTGCTATCGCTTTTGGCCTGTTTACCCGTATGCCCCTGGAAGAGATAGTCCATTCAATAAATTCCGGATTTGGAGGCACTTTGAGTTATATAGGTATTGTTATTGTCGCCGGGACTATTATCGGCACTTTTCTGGAGTTTTCAGGCGGTGCTTTTACGCTGGCTGACAGGATACTGAAACTGATAGGTGAAAAAAGGGTCCCCATGGCAATGGCTATTATTGGGTATTTTGTGTCAATTCCTGTTTTTGCGGATTCAGGATTCGTCATCCTGGCACCACTGAATAAGGCACTTTCAAAAAGGGCAAATATTTCATTAGCTGGCCCTGCAATTGCTTTAAGTATGGGATTATCCGCCACACACTGCCTTGTTCCGCCAACACCAGGCCCTATTGCTGCTGCAGGCATCATAGGGGCTGACCTCGGACTGGTGATTTTACTGGGACTGCCGATAAGCTTTCTTGCGCTGATTGCAGGATGGCTGTTCGCAGTTAAAGTTGCAGCCAGGTTCGACATTGATCCAAATCCTGAGATATCCGAAAAAGATATTGCATTGAAAATGAAAGAAGCACCGTCAACAATCAATGCTGTTGGCCCTATCCTTGTGCCTATTATTTTAATTGTGCTAAGGTCTGTATCCGAATTTCCTACACACCCCCTGGGTGAAGGAATTGCAAAAACATTTGTCGGATTCATCGGGCAACCGGTCATTGCTCTTCTCATAGGTGTGCTGATGGCATTTGGACTGCCTAAGAAACTGGAGAAAAATATGCTGTCAGATGCAGGATGGGTAGGCAAAGGACTGAGCTATGCCGCGATCATTATTCTGATAACAGGAGCAGGAGGTGCATTCGGAAAAGTACTGCAGAACTCCGCGCTGGCAGATACCATAGGAAATGCCCTGGCAAATGTAAATCTGGGGATATGGCTCCCATTCCTCATCGCTGCAATGATAAAAACAGCCCAGGGATCATCCACAGTAGCAATAATAACTACTGCGTCTATCTTGTCACCTCTGATGCCATCACTGGGTTTTACTTCTGAAATGGCCAAGGCCTTAATTGTGCTGTCAATCGGAGCCGGAGCCATGGTAATGTCCCATGCCAATGACAGCTTCTTCTGGGTAATGACACAAATGTCACGCATGGATGTGAAAACAGGCTATAAGCTCCAGAGCCTGGGGACAGTTATCCTGGGCGTAAGCGCTGCAACAATAATATGGATATTCAGCCTGATCTTCATTTAATTTAAAAAAAATAATAAAATGGGAATAATGAAAGCCGTAGTCAAATATGCCGATGAACCCAATGCCGCAGAAATTCGTGATGTCCCTGTTCCTGAACCGGGCAAAACAGATGTCCTTGTAGAAGTGGCCTATACAGGAGTGTGCGGAACAGATCCTCATATGTACAGAAATATATCTGCATTTAAATTTGAACGCCCCTTTGTTATGGGCCATGAGTTTGCCGGAACAATTGTCAAAGTCGGCGAAGAAGTTACAGGATTCTCCATGGGAGAACGCGTAACAGCCGAGACACATGCTGAATTTTGCGGTAAATGTGATATGTGCAGGCAGAATAACTATAATCTCTGCAGGGAACGTAAAGGTTACGGATTTCATGTTAACGGTGCATTTACAAAATATGTTAAGGTGCCGGAAAGAATATTGCACCATGTGCCGGATAATGTATCACTTAAAGCAGCATCTGTTACTGAACCCTTCTGTGTTGCATATAAGGCAATGGTATCCAACAGTAAAATCAATCCCGGGGATAAGGTCGTTGTAATAGGACCCGGTTCTATAGGAATTCTTTGTGTTAAGGTAGCACAGCTTTCAGGGGCAAGTGAGATTGTAGCAATAGGCACTGAAGGAGATGATGAAAGACTCATGCTTGCAAAAAAATTTGGGGCAACAATAACAATCAACAGTAGCAGGGAAGATCCTCTTAATAAGATAATGTCGCTGGGGGATGGTTACGGTGCCCATCTGGTAGCAGATACGGCTGGTATCTCGGAAACACTTAAGCTGTCAATGCATGCCGTAAGACCTGCAGGCCAGATCACAAAAATCGGCTGGGGGACAAAACCTGTAGGCTTCAGCCTTGATCCTATAGTAGCCAAGGCCGTAACACTTAAAGGCCATTTCAGTCATACCTGGGATGTATGGGAGCAGTGCCTGACATTGATGGGTAAAAGAATAATTGATCTTGAAAAAATTATTACACATGAACTGGGAATAAATGAATTTGAAAAGGGATTTGAGATGGTTGAAAACAAAAAAGCAGTTAAAGTAGTACTTAAGCCAATCTAAATTATTAACTATAAAACGATATAACAAATGAAAAATATAGGTTTTATCGGACTGGGAATCATGGGCAAACCCATGGCCAAAAATTTACTTAAGGCAGGTTATAACCTGATAGTTTATGACATCAATACCGGGTCTGTTAAAGAACTTGTGAATGCAGGAGCTAAGGAAGGTAAATCCTCAAGCGACGTTGCATCACAGAGTGAAGTGATAATAACTATGCTGCCTAACTCTCCCGAGGTTAGGGAGGTAGTACTGGGTGCTAACGGTATTATTGAAGGTGTAAAACCCGGGACAATACTTGTGGATATGAGCTCCATTGCGCCGTTAACATCACAGGAGTTGTCAGCAGAACTGAAGAAAAAGGGTGTAACAATGCTCGACGCCCCTGTGAGCGGCGGTGAGCCCAAAGCAACAGAAGGCACACTGGCAATTATGGTTGGCGGACCTCAGGATGCCTTTACTAAGGTTAAGGATATCCTGGGAATAATGGGTGCATCAGCAACTCTTGTAGGTGATATAGGGAGCGGCAATACCACAAAGCTGGCAAATCAAATTATCGTGGCACTCAATATTGCAGCTGTGGCAGAAGCTATGGTGCTGGCAACAAAAGCCGGTGTCGACCCTGAAAAAGTATACCAGGCAATACGTGGCGGACTAGCAGGCAGTACAGTGCTGGATGCTAAAATGCCCCTGGTTCTCAATGGCAACTTCAAGCCGGGATTCAGGATCGAGCTTCATATCAAAGACCTTATGAATGCCCTGGATACAGCAAAAGAACTGGGAGTGCCTGTCTTCCTGTCCAGCCAGGTCATGGAGATTATGCAGGCATTAAAAGTTGACGGCAAGGCCAAAGATGACCACGGAGGAATAATCCAGTTCTATGAAAAACTGGCAAACGTCGAAGTACGAAAATAAAAAAAGGGACAGCGCCCAGGGGCGCTGTCCCTTTTCTGTTATCTCACCTTCATCCCAGTATCTTCTCAAATTTTCAGCTATTCTGTCATTCACACTATTGGGAACAGTCGAACCGGCAAATGCGAAATCCAAAGCTGCTCTCTCCGGTTCAGTGAATGAGGGATGTTTCTTATAATTCCATATATTTTCCAGTTTATCTTTTTCTGCACCGTATCTTTCAGCCGCTCTTATGGCATGCGCCTGGCAGTACCTGCAACCCGCAGTATTACTGCTGATATATGCAATCATCCTTTTTAAAGCACTTAACCCGTCCTCTATTCTCCATAACTGCTTTATTGAGTTCGATAAATGCATATGCTATGCCAGGCCTTATATGCATAGTCTTTATGTTGTTAGGACAAAAGTCTAATGTCTCATTGTAAAATGCAATGAGCTTTTGAAGCTCCTTATCATCTGCCGATGATTTTGGATAAATAAGAGGCCTGTTCATTTATTAAGTTAATATCAGGGTACAGTCCCGGCTACTTTTATGTTTCCGTTACCGGTACTAAGAATAATAGCCCCTACGCCACTGCCAATATCTCCTGTAAGCATAGTGCCCGAATATTGCTGGTCCTGTATCGTTAAACCTGTACTGCTTATGGATCCATTACCCACGGACACATTAAGTGAGGCATTTGTGCTCTGAGGAATGTAAAGGTTAATGTTGCCGTTGCCTGTAAGTATATTTACCGAACAAGGATCAAGCAATACCACATCAGCAGAACTGTTACCGTTACCCTGATCAATTGTAATATTTCTTGATGTTGACTCCATTGAAATATTGCCATTACCAAGTTTAATGTCAAAATCGAAAATTTGAGGCAGTGTTATTGTAAAATTCACCATGTAGTTAACATCAGTGCCAAGGGGATGATCAACAGATACATAAATATTCTCCTCTTCTTCTATCAGAACCGAAATATCTGATATATGCGACTCAGCATCACTTACACTAACATTACTCCGAACAATCTTCGTAATAATAAAAAGTATATCATCTTCTGTGGCAATTCCATTAATTATTACGTTTCCGTTTAATCCACGCAGAATAAGTTCAGACTGTGTATCAAGACTAACTGTATCATGTACCACCTCTTCATATTCATGATTGTTTTCGGAATTATCTTTTTTACATGCATAAAAAAAAGATACTGTAATTAGTATTATAGCTATATGTTTCATGTTTTTTTGAAATCGGATAGTATCCCTGTTAATAATAATTTATGCAAATTATCTCTTTTAATATCAATTGCCAAAAATTCATTATTATTTTTCATAGCTTTGAATAAGTAAATAATAAAATAATGAATGAGTTTGAATTATTATGCCGTGAGCTATTATCACTGGTTGAAGAATGGGAATCAAAACTGGCGGCTCTTGCCGCTGATATTATCAGTGAGAGGCGCAACAGTCAGAACCGCAATATTAAACAGATAGTCGGTCATATGGTGGATTCAGCATCCAATAACACACACAGGATAATTCACCTTCAGTACCAGTCAAGCCCCTGCAATTTTCCTGATTATGCTAATCTTGGTGTTAATGATAAGTGGATTGCCATTCAAAACTATGAGGATGAAGAATGGCATGATCTGATTCGGATATGGAAATATACCAACATTCACATCGTGCATGTTATTCGTAATATAAATACTGAAAAACTGGACAATATATGGATATCTGCTGTTGGTAAAAAAATAACGCTACGGGA
>CAZFHF010000236.1:0-3445 GCA_964518655.1 uncultured Bacteroidales bacterium
CCAGTTTGTTGAAGGTGATGCCCTGGTAAATATGGACAGTATGGGAGTAGTTACACTTGTAGAATTTTTTAATGGTGTTGCTGATATTTATGTAAATCAGATAATTCATGTATTCCCTAATCCCGTTAAAGATTACCTGAATATTGAAGAAGCAGCTTACGGGGCTTATATAAGAATCCGCAATATTATAGGACAGGAAATATTAAACATAAAAAATTACGATTGCAGCCGGATAGATGTTTCAGGCCTTGGTAACGGATTGTACTATATTGGTGTCTATGATGAGAATGATGCTATATATGGAAGGAATAAGTTTATCGTTATAAGATAACTAATCAATGCTTAATTGAACATAACCCGGTAGTAATCTGCCGGGTTTTTTGTTTTGCGTGCATATTTTATCAATTATTAAAACAATTAATTATATTCATGCTTTGAAATTTCAGCGATGCATATTCAGGGGAAAACACCGGCAAGTAGTAATATAATTTTAAGGTTCTGAGTCTTAATTAAATTTCAGTATAATGAAGCTAAAAATATTAGATATCTCAATTATTCTTATATACCTGTTTTCAACGGTAATTATAGGATTGGTACTCAAGAGGCAGGCGCAGAAAAGCAAATCCTCATATCTTCTGGGGAGCAACAAGCTGCCATGGTATTTACTGGGGCTTTCAAATGCCTCGGGAATGTTCGACATTTCCGGCACAATGTGGCTTGTCACACTGGCATTTGTATACGGACTGAAAAGTATATGGATACCCTGGCTGTGGCCTGTTTTTAACCAGGTATTCCTGATGGTCTATCTTTCAGCCTGGCTGAGGAGGTCAAATGTAACTACCGGTGCGGAATGGATATCAACAAGGTTTGGAAGGGGAATAGGGGCATCATTGTCGCATAATATAGTAGTTGTATTCGCACTGATAAGCTGTTTGGGTTTCCTGGCATACGGTTTTATCGGGCTGGGCAAGTTCATCGAGATATTTATCCCCTGGGAGGTTGTGTCGCAATATCTTCCTATTAATATAAGGCCGGAGTTCGTCCCTCATTTTTACGGCATTGTGTTCACGGCATTTGCTGTATTTTATGCTGTACTGGGTGGTATGATAAGTATTGTATGGGCGGACGTCGTGCAGTATTTTATAATGACCGTATCATCACTGGTAATTGGGATCATTGCAATGAGAGCCCTCGCAGTAAACCAGATGATTGTTCCTGAAGGCTGGTTCTCGCCCTTTTTCGGGATAAACCTGAATATGGACTGGAGCGGAATAATAAGTGAGGTAAATGACAAGATAAGAAGCGACGGATATTCCTTGTTCTCATTGTTTTTCGGACTGATGTTATTCAAAGGGATACTTATAAGTGCGGCAGGTCCGGCACCAAATTACGACATGCAGAAGATACTGGCAACAAAAAGCCCCAGGGAAGCAGCAAAAATGAGCGGATTTGTATCAGTAATACTGAATCCTGTAAGATATTTCCTTATTACGGGTTTCGCAGTGCTGGCGATAATCTTTTATAATAAACTCGACCTTCTGGTTGCAGGCAGGATAGATTTTGAACAGATACTGCCCTCTGCAATAAATGAGTTTGCCCCGGTAGGGATACTGGGATTGTTGCTGGCCGGACTGCTGGCGGCTTTTAACTCAACCTTTGCAGGAACATTGAATGCCGCACAGGCATATATTATTAATGATATTTACCTCAAATATATTAACCCGGAAGCCAAAAATAACCAGGTTAAAATAGTAAACTATACTGCCGGTATCATAGTCGTGATTATCAGCGTTGTTTTCGGGTTCTTTGCCAAAAACGTTAATAGCGTACTGCAATGGATCGTATCAGGTTTGTGGGGAGGATATATGGCGGCAAATATACTGAAATGGTACTGGTGGAGGTTTAACGGACACGGATTTTTCTGGGGCATGCTTAGCGGAATACTGGCAGCCCTTATATTTCCCAAAGTGCTTCCTCCATTGTTTCCTGCCATACCACAGGATATAATCCTGCTGTATTTCTTCCCGCTGTTGCTTGTAATCTCACTTATCGGCTGTATTGCCGGAACATTTTTATATCCGCCGCAGAAAGATGAAGTATTGAAAAAGTTCTACAGCACAGTAAGGCCATGGGGGTTCTGGAAGCCTGTGCATGCAATGGTTGTAGCTGAAAATCCCGGATTTAAAGGTAATAAGAATTTTAGAATGGATATGTTTAATATATTCATTGGTATTATCTGCCAGACGGCGCTGATCGCTATGCCGATCTTTATTGTTACAAGACAAAGCCCCTCATTAATTATTACTATCGCTATTATTATAGTAACCGGATTTATCCTGAAGAAAACCTGGTGGGACAAACTCGAGGAATAGAAAAAGGGACAGCGCCCTTGTAAGGGCGCTGTCCCTTTCTTATTTAAATAATTAAAAATAAATTAGATATATAATATTAATTATACTAATACTTTAAAAAATAGCATGTTTTATAGTTTATAAGCACATAAGACAATATATATATCTGAAAAAGAAATATATAATGAAATCTATTTAAACTAAAGCATTAAGTATTACATTAAAAGACTGTTTCAGCTTTTCTTCTATATCTTCTTGCCTTAAAACATCGGGGCTTTTATAAATATAAGCCAGGACTATTGATTTGTTTGCCGACTTCAATTTACCATACAATATATTTTTATGTAATCTGTATGCCTCCCTGATGCTTCTTTTAACCTGATTCCTTTTTGAGGCCTTTTTTATTTGTTTTAACGGCACACTGATTAATACCCTGGCAGGATACTCCGGTAGTTCATCAACTTCCATCCAGAAGACTTTAAACGGGTATAATACGGATGTTTTTCCTGAATTAAAAAGGCTGTCGATGGTCTTTGAAGGCGATAGTCTTTCGTTTTTAGTGAAAGAGTACTTTTTAGGCATTATTTTTTCAATACTATTCTTACAACAGTACCTTTTCCAATTTCTGATTCATGGATGAAGATTTTACCATCATGATATTCTTCAATAATCCTTTTGGTAAGCGAAAGCCCCAGACCCCATCCTCTTTCTTTTGTTGTGTAGCCTGGCTTGAATATGGTTTTATATTTGCTTTTTGAAATACCTTTTCCGGAATCAGAAATATCAATATATATGACCTGTGTATGATCAGTGATAGTAAGTTCTATTTCCCCTGAGCCGTTAACAGCATCAATTGCATTTTTACACACGTTTTCTATCACCCATTCAAAAAGTGAAGCATTTATTGGTATAACCAGTTCTTCTGATGGCATATTAACATTAAAGGTAATTTTATCTGAAGAACGGGATTTTAAATAGTTAATAGCAGTGGTTATTATTTTCTGAATAGTTTCTTTTTTCAGCAGGGGCTTGGCACCTATTTTTGAAAAACGTTCCGTGATCTTCTCCAGCCGTTTAATATCTTTATCAAGCTC
>CAZFHF010000236.1:3455-5501 GCA_964518655.1 uncultured Bacteroidales bacterium
TCAGTTAGCATATCCTTGTTTTCGGTTTTGAGCTTCATCATT
Organism: uncultured Bacteroidales bacterium; assembly: GCA_964518655.1. Classification (GTDB taxonomy): domain Bacteria; phylum Bacteroidota; class Bacteroidia; order Bacteroidales; family UBA10428. The sequence goes on from CAZFHF010000236.1 coordinate 3,498, forward strand.
TCCAGCCATGCCAGGAGTGAAGATATCGGGGTTCCCAGCTGATGGGCGGTCTCTTTGGATAATCCCACCCACACCTGGTTCTGTTCCGCTTTTCTCGAATAGCTAAAGGCAAAATATGATACCATAATAAAAAGCAATATTACTCCCAGCTGTACATAAGGATAATAGGTTAGTTTTGTTAATATTATTGATTTGCTGTAATATAAATATTGTCTCTCATTACCTGAAATGACAATTTCAATAGGTTCTGTAAATTCTTTCATTTGAGTCAGCTTACGTTTTATGTAAAGCGGATTATTCATTTTCTTTGTTGAAAGGTTCCTCTTGAAAATAATATTGTCGCTTGTATCTACAACAATTACAGGAACTGTTTCGTTGTTTTGCAGGACTTTAACATAGAAATCCAGATTCTGATCTGAAAGGTCGGCATTAATAATCTGAAGCTGAGCCTCAGCCCAGAGCTCGACCTTTTTCCGCTCTTCATCTTCCAGTTTTCTTACCAGCTTGCTTGTATACCATAATGAACTTAGCCCGATTATCACTGCTGAAATGAATAGCAGAAACTTCCATCTTAGCTTTTTTTCATAAATATTCAACGTAGTAAAATTTAGCTGTTTATTGATTAATCATCTGTATCTGTTATTGTATCTTCATCCTCATCCCAGTGTATTATAAATTCAGGGCTGTTGTCTTCCCTGTCCCGGTGTTCAAATATAACATCTTTTTTATTATTTTGTTCCTCACGCGAAATATTTACCTGTTTGTGCCCGGAAGAATCTCCGGTATAACTTTCATTTTTATCATTAATATTAAATTCTTCCCTGATTATATTTTTAATAGTTTTCTTTTCTTCTGATATACTTTGTTTTAAAGCATCCAGAGCCGATTGCTTGTCAAACGACGATTTATAATTATCGTCCTTGCCTGTGAATCTTAAAGGGAGGCTTATTTTTCCCACCCCGTCATCTTCAATTACTCCAAATTCACCTATCTCCTCTTTCTTCCGTTTTGCCTTCTTAAATAATAAATCTGATAATGATACTGTTATCCTGTAATCATAACTATTGTCAAATTTATGAATACCCAGTGCAGATATGTTAAATGCAGAGGAATAAATATCCATCTCAGGAATAATTATTGTCTTATCTCTAATAATTATTTCATTATTAAGAGTTTTAAATTTAACATGTTGAAGTTCTTCAACTTCAATAAATTTTGATAATCCCTTTAATGGCTCAAAATCTATAAGTTCACCATTCTTAATATTGATGCTGCAATCGGCACTTACACTCTCGCTAACAAGGTTAAAATTATTATCCCACATAGCAGAAAAGTTTATCTTGCCTGATAAATCCCCATCAAGGTTTTTATCAATGATAAAATTCTGGCCAAAGTTGTTAAATGAATAGAACAGCTCTTTGATATCAATTGATTCCAGTTCTGACTGGCATTGAAGGACAAAGTTATTCTGATGCCTGATTATTTTGCCGTCTCCCTTTATTATTCCGTCGAAAGAATAAAAATGAAAAGAATTTAAAGTAATGGTTTCCGGGGTATAATTAATAGTACCTGTAACTTTTGAGGCAATGAATTTTTTATAATCAAACCTGTCAAGGGAAAGAGTTGTGTTAAAATATATATTATCCGGTGATAAGCTGCCGGGGCTTTGTTCTTTATTGCCGGACACTGACCGGCCCGGCAAAATACCTTCAATGTTTACTAATGATGATTTAACATCTGCGTTAAAACTTAAATAGCTGTCATTAAGAAATATATATTCAATAAGGTTGTCAAAAGAACCACTTACCACAAAACCATTTTCATCAATATTAAAGGAGACATTATTAAATCTTACTTTGTCCCCGATAATGAATTCTCCGTTAACATTCTTATAGTCGAATTTGCTGCCCGAAAGTTTAAAATTGGTGTTTTCAATGTTTAATGTGCATTTCTTATCTAAATTTACCAAATGTAGTAAAAGACGAAGCCGCAAGAATTTATAAT
>CAZFHF010000237.1:0-5499 GCA_964518655.1 uncultured Bacteroidales bacterium
AAAATATTCTCCTTAAAGGAATTATTGTTAAAATCCAGCTTATCAATTATATCATGCAGCTTATTGGCATAAGGGCGCATTTGCATAATAGCATCCTGTGCTCTTCGAAGTTTAGCAGCAGAGACCATTTTCATTGCGCTGGTTATTTGGCGGGTAGATTTGACAGATAATACCCTTGTTCGTATTTCTTTCAGATTTGCCATTTATTTATATTTTTCTGCAAGATCCAAAGCTATTGCTTCAAGGGTCTTTTCCATCTGTTCTGTCAGTTTTCCGGCGCGCAGATCATTCAGCAGGTTTTTATGTTTTAAGTCCAAAAAGTCAAGGTAGTCCTTTTCAAAGTCTTTTATTTTGTTAACCGGAATATCTTCCAGCAGTCCTTTTGTTCCACAGTATATTATTGCAATTTGTTTTTCAACGACCATAGGTGAATATTGAAGTTGTTTAAGAATTTCAACGTTCTTTGCTCCTTTATCAAGAACTGCAAGAGTTGCAGCGTCAAGGTCGGAACCAAACTTGGCAAATGCTTCCAGTTCCCTGTACTGTGCCTGGTCGAGTTTCAGTGTTCCGGAAACTTTTTTCATAGATTTGATCTGGGCCGAACCTCCGACACGGGATACTGAAATACCGACATTTATTGCAGGTCTGATCCCTGCATTAAAAAGTCCGGATTCCAAAAAGATCTGTCCGTCAGTAATTGATATCACATTGGTTGGTATATAGGCAGATACATCACCAGCCTGTGTTTCAATTATAGGGAGCGCTGTTAATGAGCCTCCTCCCTTGACTATTGATTTCAGGTGAATTGGAAGGTCGTTCATTTGTGCAGCAACATCATCATTTTCAATAATTTTAGCTGCACGTTCCAGAAGTCTGGAATGAAGATAGAATACATCGCCGGGATATGCTTCACGTCCGGGAGGCCTTCTTAATAAAAGGGATACTTCTCTGTAAGCGACTGCCTGTTTTGACAGATCGTCATATATAATCAGGGATGCCCGTCCTGTATCCCGGAAAAACTCACCTATTGCAGCTCCGGCAAAAGGAGCATAGAACTGCAGGGCTGCGGGATCTGATGCAGAAGCTGCTAAAATTATTGTATATGCCAGTGCCCCTTTTTCTTCAAGGATTTTAGCAATATTTGCTACAGTTGAATTTTTCTGTCCTATTGCTACATATATACAGTATACGGGTTCGCCCTTATCATAAAACTCTTTCTGATTTATAATAGTATCAATTGCTATGGCAGTTTTTCCGGTTTGCCTGTCACCGATTATAAGTTCCCGCTGTCCTCTTCCAATAGGGATCATAGCATCAATAGGTTTAATACCGGTTTGCAACGGTTCATTAACAGGCTGGCGAAAAATTACCCCGGGAGCTTTTCTTTCAAAAGGCATCTCATATGTCTTGCCATGTATAGGCCCTTTTCCGTCAAGAGGCTCTCCAATAGTATTTATTATTCTTCCCAACATACCTTCTCCTGCCCGTATTGAAGCTATCCTGTTTGTTCTTTTTACAGAGTCACCTTCCTCAACTTCATCCGAGGAACCCAGCAATACCGCACCAACATTGTCCTCTTCCAGGTTAAGTACTATACCCTTTATTCCTCTCTCGAATTCTATAAGCTCATTTGACTGAACCTGCGATAATCCATATATTCTGGCTATACCATCACCTACCTGAAGAACAGTACCAACTTCTTCAAGCTCCACCCTTGTATCAATACCTTTTAACTCCTGCTTTAATATTTTTGATACCTCTGAAGGTTTTAAAATTGTCATTTTCTTAAATATTAATATTTATGTTGCTAATAATTCTCTTCTGATCTTATTAAGATGATTTAATACACTAGCATCAATTTGCTGATCTTCGATCCTCAGGATAAAGCCTCCTATTAATTTTTCATTTACTCTTTCATTGAGTTCAATGTTTATGTCCAGCTTTTTTGTAATGTATGTTACAACTGTATTCCTTAGCTTCTCATCAATTGTCTTTGATGTTATTAAAGTAGTGGATTTAATATTCCTGTCTTTCCTGAATAAGTCCAAAAATACACGGGATATGGATAAAAGATTGGCTTCACGCCTGTTTTTTATGATAAGTGTTAAAAATGAGATCATTACAGGATGAAAACTGTTTTTGAAAGTATTGGTTATTAACTTTAATTTCTCTGATATTTTTATAACAGGATTCATCAGAAAGTTATTAAGTTCAGGAATCGAGGTAATTGAATTACTTAATAGTTCAATATCTTTTCTTAACCTGGGCAATATATTATCTTCTTTTCCCAAAGATAACAAGGCTTTTGCATACCTGACTGATATTTTGCTTTCATTCATTGCAGATCAACTTAAATAATATTACTACTCAAATTTTACATCCCTTAATGATTTTTCAATAAGGTCATGTTGTTCTTCATCAGACCTCAATTTCTGATGCAGAATTTTTCCTGCAATTTCAACTGAAAGATTAGTAACCTGATTTTTTATTTCATTCATAGCTGCGATCTTCTCATTTTTAATGCTTATTCTAGCTTCTTCAATAAGTTTTCTTGATTCATCAGCTGCTATTCCATGTGCTTCATTAACGATTGACTCTTTTAATGTACGTGCTTCTTTAAGTATTTTATCGCGCTCAATTTTAGCTTTATTGAGGATTTTTTCATTATCCGCTTGTAACCTGGACATTTCTTCCCTTGCATGATCAGCAGCTTTCAAGGCATTCTCAATTGAATTTTCTCTTTCACGCAGAAAATTTAAAATTGGCTTCCACGCAAATTTCTTTAAAATAATAAGCACGATCAGGAAGGCAATGGTTGTCCAGAAAATTGTTCCCAAATCAGGATTAATCAGTTCCATAATAATTTAATAAATAATGTACTTAAAACTTTTAAAAGATCTCAGTTAATTGCCAATCGCAACTAACTGAGATCTAAATAAATATCAGCCTATGGTCATTAAGCAGATAACAACTGCAAATAATGATACACCTTCAATAAGTGCTGCAGAAATAATCATATTAGTTCTGATATCTCCTGCAGCTTCAGGCTGACGACCAATAGCTTCTACTGCAGCAGCACCTATACGGCTAATACCAATTGCCGCAGCAAGTGCCGTAAATGCTGCTCCAAAAGCCGGAGCAATTGCTCCCAGACCTTCTGCTAAAAAAATAAATTGTGTTAACATTATATATAAATTAAAGATTAGTGATCTTCTTCAACTGCCATACCTATATATAGGGCCGATAAAAAAGTAAATACATATGCCTGAATAAATGCAACAAGTAATTCCAGAAACATCATGAATAAAAGAAAAATAATTGATAATGGAGATATAGCCAACCCGACTGCCGGACTCTTTCCTCCAAAAACAAAAATAAGGCTCAGGAATCCAAGTGTTATCAAATGTCCTGCTGTTATATTTGCAAAAAGACGAATCATAAGTACTACAGGCTTTGTAAATATACCAAACAGCTCAATTAAAGGCATTAAGGGTGGGATTTTTAGCCATACGGGAACTCCCGGAGTGTTAAAAATATGTTTCCAGTAATTCCTGTTACCGCTTATATTTGTGGTTACTAAAGTAAAAAATGCCAATACACCCGTAACAGCAATATTACCGCCAAGATTTGCACCTCCCGGCGGTATTGGAACAATACCCAGCATATTGTTAATCCAGATAAAAAAGAATATGGATAACAAATAAGGAGTGAATTTTTCATATTTATGTTCTCCGATAGACTGTTTTGCAATATCGTCCCTTATAAATATGATAATAGGTTCAATTAAGGATTGAAGACCGCGCGGAGGAGTACCTTTATTTTTTTTATACAAACCTGCAACAGAAAGAAAAATCCATGATATTAGCACAATACTAAAAAACAGAGAAACAATATTTTTGGTGATTGACAAGTCAAGCGGGATGCCGTATATTCTACCGCCACTATATTCAAGTATTTTATCTTTATGTTCGCCTTCAAGAGCTAATTTATAATCAAACCCCTTGTAACTATAAGATGAATGTCCATGATGAAACCTTTTAGAAGAGAATACTACCAGTCCGTTATTCTTGCTGATTAAAATTACAGGGAGGTATAATGAAAGGTGAAAATCTTTGAATGTCAGAATATGCCATTCATGGGCATCTCTTATATGGTCAAACAAAAATTCCTTGGCATTAAATTTCTTTTCCGTATCGTGCGCGTGGTCATTCTCCTGAATAGAGATGTTCTCATTGCATATTGACAGTGAAGGATTCAGTATAAATATAACCGAAATAATAAAAGTGAACCAAAATCTAATTCCAACCACGCCTTTAAATATTATTTTGACTGCAATAACTGCTAAAGCATTATAAAATTAATAAAAACTATTTTGATTTATTATAATTGTTTGATGATCTTTTCAAATATGAAATAATTGATTTTATTTCAAATGTTGTATATATGATATATAGAATAAACAGAACAGCTACAAATACTTTAAAGTTTTCTCTGTGATTTCTTAAGTAGAGCAAAGTAAAGAGAATATATCCGAAAAATTTAACAAAGAAGGAAATCACGTAGACAGTCTCAAATTTTAAGCTTTTCTTTTGTGATGTAATGACAAGCATACAATGCACAAGCATATTCAGCACACAAAAAAATCCCAGTAATACAGGGAATACTGAAAGGTAATAATCATTCAGAATGTAACCAAAGACAACAATTCCTGTGATTGCCACTAACCCTGTTATAATTAAGCTTCGAATAACAAAGCTCTTAATTTCATGATACATAAGCAATTATTTGATTTTGATTAGGTCTCTGATTGCATAATATATTGCTAAAATCACGGCAATTAGTGAAAGAACAGCAGTAAAAACAGGTTTTTTAAGTTCCAGCCAGGCATCTAACTTTTTACCTCCAAAAACTCCTAGCAGAATTATGGCAGTCATCTGGAAAGCTATTCCTGAATATTTAGTATAATTACTTAGCTTTTCCTTGCTCTTGTGCGGGTTTTTCTGGTTCTTTTGGGGCATTTTGAATTTCAGTATCGCTTGACATAGTGCAATTGCCAGTAAATTTTGCGCCCGGTTCAATTGCTAATTTTCGTGCTATAATATCTCCGTTAATATTTGAAGTAGCTTTTAAGGATAGTAATTCAACTACCTGTATTTTGCCCTCAATGCTTCCTTCAACGTCTGAGTTTTTGCATTTTATTTCACCGTTAACTGACCCGGTTTCGCCTATAACAACTTTCCCTTTGGTTTTTAAATTTCCCTGGAGTTTACCATCCACACGAATATCTCCATTTGAAGATATGTCTCCTTTTATTTCCGTGCCCACTCCTATTAAATTAATAGCATTGTTTTCTATTTCAGTATATTTCGCCATTAGTTACAGTATTATACTTAATTAATATTTATTTGTCCTTAACATAGTTATAAATTAGATTTTAAAACTATATATATAAAAGAGTTATTAATAATTTAAAAGACGGACACTTAATTCTAAAATCAG
>CAZFHF010000238.1:0-5426 GCA_964518655.1 uncultured Bacteroidales bacterium
CATAATAGGTTGTTTTTGGAGGATTGTTTTCCAGGAGCTCTCCGGCTGTAAGAGTTTTATTCTCGTCAAGAAATTCCATATAAACATCCGGATTGAAAGTGCTCTGTGTCATAACACTATTATTGGCAAACATAAAAACACACAGAGTTAATGATATATAGTACTTTGTTTTCATGATTACAGTAAGAATTTTAGTAAGTTATTAAAAAAACAGGATAAGTCAATCTTAGGATGTAAAAAAAATGGATAAGGTTGCGTGAGAAAAAAGGGACAGCGCCCTGTGACTGCATACAGAAAATGAGTAAGAACGTAATAATTTCCAGGGCGCTGTCCCTTTTCTACAGTCCGAACCTATACGACAATTTAATCAGAAAAATATCATAAGGATATATTTTGAAAAGCTCTTTAACGTCGTTTCCGAAAGAAAAGTCACCGTTTGAGCGGCTGTCAGACCTGTTCTCACTCCATACAAGGTATAATATTGATCCGGGTTGGTACTCCCACCGCAGGACCAGGTTGGAATTAAAGTCAAACGCATTGTAATTGGGATTATCAAAAGCATAATCAATTGTTCCGTTTATATCCTCGTCAATTTCATATATATTATCATCGCTGTTTAATGCTATCTGGTCTTCAGCGTATAGTATATAACGGTCATTAAAATTATCGGCTTTGGAATCAAGAATATGATTAAAATCATTATACTTACCGGCCGATATAAAGGGCATTCCATAATACTGGATTGTAAAATCAGGAGTCAGGTTGTAGTTTATTCTTAAGGTCATGCTGGTTTGAACCCGGTCAATATTTCCTCTTATATATCTTTTACTGTCGAGATAGTCAATATTGTCAATATATTGAATCTTATTTTTCGTTTTCTCAAAAACAGGCCCCAGTGAAATACTGAAGGCATCTGAAACCTGCATTCTGGCAATAAATGTATAATTTTCATATGATGATATTTTGTTATCAAGGATGTTTGTATAATAGTTGAAAAAGAGCATCAGCTTTTTCCGCGGATCACTGTTTATATAACCGAAGGCTTCGATACTGCCGTCATTCAGCAGTGCAGGACCTCCCCTGAGTGCCTCAGTTCCGAGAAATTTACTGTCTCTGGTAAATCCCCCTCCTGTTTCCCAGAAATTCTTAAAATCGAAGTCAGCACTGAAATTACCTCCCAGGTATCTTTTCTCTGCGCCGAAGGTAAATCCTGACCATTGGGCAAGGTTTAGCGCGATATTTCTGAAGATTGATACAGGCTCGTTCTGCACAAAGCCGACCCATGAAACCTGCTGTATTTCATCATTGCTGCGGCAATAGCCTATGTCATTTGTATTAAAGCCCGGTGATCGCCATGACAGCCACAGGATGTATGACCATCTGCCATTGGCGGATCTGCCGATATTTATGTTCCCTGTCATTCCGCTTAAATGGGTCAGTGTCGAATCAACCTTCAGGTGTTTGGCATCCTCACGCTGGAAGAAGTGCGGTGAGTTGGTCTGCGTTTCATATATAGCTTCTTCGGTTCCGTAAACATCACTGAATCCGGCTGATACGTTAAAATAATATGTTTTATCTTTCCACTGGTGGTTAAAGTCTATTCCTCCTGAATAAGCCGCACGGTGCATTGTGTTTGCCAGCTCAATATCTGACAGGTCGCGGTTTGTGGCGGTAAACATTGCCCCGATCCTTGTATTTGAGTTATTCAGGTCTTTTTGTATCCTTGACGCAAAATAATTGGTAAGGGGTTCCACTTCTTCTTCCCTTCTTTCACCTTCCCGATCAACCTTTACCATCTCTTTTGATGTAACACTTTCCAGCACACCTACCGACCAGCCTTTACGGGTTTTGCCGGTGAGTTTGAATGCTCCCAGGATAGTGGTATTGGCCGGTGATTTCATATACTCGTTATCTTCAAGGTCCAGCTCACGGCCGGGTGCCCTGCCGATTCTTCTTGAATAGAACAGGTTGTCATTTGACAGGTTGCCGTCTCCGTCTGTTAACCTAAAGCTAAGGATATTATTGCCTTCAATGAAGAAGGGGCGGTTCTCGCTGAATTTTGTTTCGAATGTTGAAAGGTTTACCTCTGACGGATCTGATTCAACCTGCCCAAAGTCGGGGTTAATAGTAAAATCAAGGGTCAGATCATTTGTAACACCTATTTTACCATCAACTCCCACAGTACCAAGCAGGTCTTTCCCGTCAGCAAAGGGATTGCCTTCCTCCTTTTCGTAATGTTCAAAACGACCTACAGCATAGGGAACAATATCTTTCTGCTTACGAGGAGTTATGTTTTTTATCCCGTGCAATTCACCGAAATGATACACCCATCCGTAGATCTTAGGTGATATAAACTGCCAGCTTGATCTTTCATTTTTTCTGTATAACCTTCTGTTTACCTGCAGTCCCCACACATATTCGCTTTGCTTTCCAAAACGAAGCTGTGTAAAGGGAATACGCATCTCGGCAGTCCATCCCAGGGTATCCATATTTGTCTTCACGTACCATATAGGATCCCAGGAGGGATCAAAACTATTATCATTGCTTATTGCTTCGTCCCCTTTAACTCCTGAAGCGCTTACAGTAAATGAAAAGCCGGTGCGCAGATCATGATAGCTGTCAATATTTATCTCAACCCAGTCCCCTTCAAATCCGTCACGCCGTGACATGCGCCTTACTATACTGTCAGGTGAGGTATCAAAACATCTGAGGGCAACATACAGGTTATTGTCATCATAGATTATTTTGAACTCGGTTTCCTGCGACGGAGGCCTGTTTTCGTAGGGCATTATCTGTGTGAAATCACCTCCCCATTCAACAATATCCCATACGCTTTCATCAAATATGCCATCAATCCTCGGTGGTTCAGCAGATATTTTTACTGTATTGTATATTCGTTTCTGGGCAGAGATTCCACTGAAGACTATTGCTGATAACAGTGTTATGATAAGCAATCTGTACATTTATAAGTCACAGGATTTTTGGTTTACAAGTTATATATTAATTACGGGATAAAAATGTTAAAAAATCTTAAATGTTAATATTTATTATGATTCCCCACGAACAGATTTCCCTAAGTAAATTCTTTTAATAAAGAAGCCTTTGTTTCTGATCAGAGCAAAAAAAGGAGGATTCGTTTCCGGATCCTCCTTTTAAAGCTTTTTCCCAATCATCAGAAATTGGAGAAAATATCTTTTTGGGATCCCATCCTTGAAGAATAATTAATTTTCAGGGCACTGGCCTTTTTAAGTTCTTCCTTTACATCGGTAACAATACCCATTTCAACATCTTTATCACATTTCAATGAGACGGTCATTTTATTTCTGTCGGCTTCTGACATTTTATCTCTCTCACTGGATATAAACTCCCTGATTTTTTCCTTTGTAGCAAATGCATCGTTTAGCTGTATTCTGGGGGCAGATCCATAAACATCAGTTTGTGTAGGTTTGCCGATATTTATATAGCTAACCAGTGACTTCTTTTCCAGCTTTTTTATTTCAGATGCAAAAGGAGGTACTATTCTTACCTTGAGTGTTGTTTCCCGGATGACTGTTGTTACCATAAAGAAGAACAGTAACATAAACACTATATCAGGTAATGATGCAGTGGAAATTCCCGGCATCTTGCCTTTGCCTTTTCTGGTAAATTTTCCCATAATTAAGATCCTCCGATATTTTTTGGTATAGCTTCCGAGATTTTTAAGGTATAGATATCTTCAATCGCGTCTTTTCTTGGATCATCATCTTTCAGGTCGTTATAATGTATGCCAAATTTTCGCATCGCGAGTTCCTCCCTCAACTCGTTATAAGCCGCTGTAAGTTCATTTTGCACTGCTATATATGTTCCATAGGATGTGCCCCGGTCATTTTGCAGTGATATAACATGATATTTTGTGACGGGAACAGTGCCAAAAAATGGGACCTCTGTCTCCACTCTTTCAGGCAGATTACCCGCATCATTCGGATTTTCTATAAATTCTTTGGCTGCTACCCGTAAATTTCTAATATCCATCAGCTCGTTTTCCACCAGCAGCTGGTTATCCTTGTTTACAAGCACAACAAATATATTCCTGTCCTTAATCTCCTTTTCTTCCTTTTGTTCTTCTTCCTCAGGCATAGGTGGTAATTTCCTGAATATACCTGAGTCAGTATCCATTGTTGTGGCCACAAGGAAGAAGATAAGAAGCTGGAATGCTATATCAGCCATTGATCCGGCATTTACTTCTTGTAACTCTCTTTTAGCCATTATTCAATATTTTTTATAATTAAAAACTATAGTACTATACCAGCTGTAATGATTTTATCTGAAAAAAGACGCTACTTCCGAGAAAATAATTCCCAGGAATGCTATTGCACCGAGAAGATAAGTTGCTTTCAGCCCGGCACCTACCATTTTTAATGTTCTGGCTGTTGTGTCCACATTTATTATTTCTATTGGCTTGTTTGAAGCCAGCAGGTATCCTAATCCCAAAACACATACGAATGCCAGTAATATTAACAAGGCATTTTTAAAATTACCCGGATGTTGAAATACATTGATAAGCGGAAATACCAGAGCAGATATCAAAGCAATAGCAACAAAGATATAAGCCAGTAATAAAGCTGTTTGTGTAATCATTGGTTCCTCAGAAGGTGTCCCTTCAGTTCCGGGGACCTTTTTCCCTAAATAGTATAGTAAAGCTATGATTACTGAAACACCCATAAGCACATATAAGAATATCGTAAGTATTCTTGATAATTTATTTGACATAATGTATTATTTTTTCAGGTTATACTTTATCAGCAAATCTATTAGTGATATGGAAGCATCTTCCATATTATTTACTATACTGTCTATTTTTGTTATCAGGTAGTTGTATGCAAACTGAAGAATAACTGCTACAACAAGACCTGTTGCTGTAGTAATAAGAGCAACTCCAATAGGACGTGCAACAATTGACGCATTAACATCACTGTGACGCTGTATTTCATCAAATGCCATGATCATACCAATAACAGTACCCATGAATCCTAACATAGGAGCAATTGATATAAATAGGGAAATCCAGCTCAGGTTTTTCTCAAGAAGGCCGGTCTGAACACTACCGTAAGAGATAATTGACTTTTCAACCACATCGATACCATGATCGATCCTGTCAAGACCCTGATAAAAAATGCTTGCTACAGGCCCCCTGGTATTACGGCATACCTCTTTTGCTGCTTCCACTCCTCCTGATTCCAGCGCATCTTCAATTTTCGCTAATAATTTTTCGGTATTAGTGGCTGCAAGATTTAAGTAAATGATCCTTTCAATTGCCAGGGCAAGGCCAAAAATCAAACACATAAGAATAAATCCCATAAAACCTGCACCACCTTCAATAAATTTAGCTTTTATCTGCTGGTGGAGGGTTACTCTTTCTTCCGGTTCTTCCATGGGAATTACTTCCT
>CAZFHF010000239.1:0-5379 GCA_964518655.1 uncultured Bacteroidales bacterium
AAACTAACTTGCATGGAGTAAACCATTATCATATTTTACCATGTTTTAATTCTTATTATGAAAAAAGCTATTTTATTGATATCTATAATAAAGGCAACGTGCCCTTTAAATGGAAAGCCACAGCTGATAAAAAATGGATAATACTGTCCTCTAAAAAAGGTACCGTAGACGATGAAGAGAGGATTCTTGTTTCTGTCGATCTTGATGAGATGCCATCAGGCGGCGAGTTAAAAGGTGAAATCAATATTTCGGCAAACAGTAAAACTGAAAAAGTGCTTGTTAGTGCATTTAATCCTGTAAGTCCGAAAAAAGAAGATCTTAAAGGCTTGTTCGTTGAAAACAACGGATATATAGTTGTGTCGCCAGCAAATTACCACAGAAAAAATGAGGATGGCATGATTAATTTTATCCTGATGCCGGACATCGGAATGACAGGTTCATCTGTGTTAAGCATCCCGCCAACTGCTGCTTCATATGAAACATTTGACGGAACCCAGCCCTGCCTTGAATACGATTTTTACACACACCAGACCGGAAAAATTGAAATCAGCACTTATGCTCTGCCTGCGTTTCCCCTAAATAAACAGTCAAATACGCGTTATGGGATCTCCGTAGATGATGAACTGGCACAACTTGCTGAAGCAGGAACATCTGAAGAATGGAGAGGCAAATGGGCTGAGAATGTATTGCGAAACGCCAGTATAAACCATACTGTTCACACTATTAATAAGCCCGGCAAACACACCCTTAAATTATGGGTTATCGATCCCGGCACAGTACTGCAAAAAATCGTTATAGACCTTGGCGGACTGAAGCCTTCATATGCAGGACCAGAGGAAACCAAATTATAACACTATTAGCTTTATAATTATGCTATACCTTTACAATGTTAAAAAATAAAATAATGAAAATATCATTTGTGTTCTTATTCACCGGTTTAATAATTGGTTATATTAGTTGCCAAACTCCTAAAAATAATAATGCTATGGATAAATCAACAGTTAAAGAGCTGGATATAAAAAAATATATGGGTAAATGGTATGAGATAGCACGTCTGCCAAACTCATTTGAAAAAGGCCTGGTTGGAGTTACAGCTACTTACAGTATACGCAAGGACGGCAAGATCAGTGTTCTGAACCAGGGCTATAAAAATGATCTTAACGGAAAGTTGAAAACAGCAAAGGGTAAAGCGAAAGTGCCGGATATAAATGACCCCGGTAAATTAAAGGTATCTTTCTTCCTGTTTTTCTATGCTGACTACTATATAATGGAATTAGATACTGTAAGTTATCAATGGGTATTGGTAGGCAGCACGTCTGACCGATACCTGTGGATATTAAGCCGAACGCCGCAGCTGGATAAGGAAGTATACGCAATGCTGGTAAAAAAAGCAAAGAAAAGAGGTTATGACACTGACAGATTGATAAAAGTTAAACAACAATAATAAATGGTGCTGAACTGTAAAAATATAATTCTGCTGGTATCCACAGCTTTAATATTTTCCTGTGCAGGAAATAATAACAAACGTAAGGGAATTAAATTCGAGAATATAACACATAGAAATATTTTCGGGGCTGAAATAGGACAAATAGATAGTTCCGACTGGAGATTTGATGATAAATGGACCCGTATGGAAAATGGACTGTTTACTGATGCTATATATCATAAATCCTGTAGCCCTAATATTTACTACAGGATACTTGCCTACCCGAATCCCTTCAAAGACCTGCTTGTAATACATTTCTACAAAGATGAGAGAACACTTATAAAGATGGGATTGTTCGATTTACAGGAAAATCTGATATTTAGATACCGTATCGTTGATGCGGATTTTAAAATAGTCTCTGCAAAGGATTCGGCTATAAATAATAATCGTTCGGTTTTTTTTAAGGAGTATTTAACAGATAAGTTATATAATCAGGATTCAATATATCCCGGTAAAGAAATTCTTTCTGATTCAATATTCAGAATATACTTCCAGCTTATTGATACAGAAAAAGAATGTGTTTACAGAGGGCATGGAGACATCGTGATTAAAAAATAATCCGCCAAAGTAAAGATGAACGAAGCTACTGCCTTATTGTAATAGTTATGGCACAACAGGCATTATATTTTAAATATCATATTATTTAAGATCACTGATCATGATATTACTAAATAAAAATGACTACCATAAAGCAATAATTCCAGTCAGGGAAGTGACCTTTAATAATCTGTTTGCACGTTCAGTTATTGAAAATCATGTCACCGGCACTGTTTATGTTGATGATTATTCAGCCCCGCGGAATTTCTATGTAATTCATCCATATGGAATGGCGCTGCTGCTTGGTGATACAAATAATAAAAATTTCAATTCGGCATTGCTTGATTACTTATTAAACAAAAATAAAATACGTAACAGAATTGAATGGCTGCAGGTATTTCCTGATAATTGGAATACTTCGCTTTCATCATTGCTGGGAGCCAACCTGTTAAAAAAGAAGGATCCGAAAATTACTGAAGAAATGATTTCTGATTCGTGTGTTGTTGAGAATACGAGGGTCAATTTCAAATTCAATGCCCGCAGGTATATAAAATTCAAGAATTCTTTGTCACCTGATAATCATGAAATAGTGCGTACCGATTTGCAAATGTTTGATGATATGCCGGGAAGTGTGGTTCCCAGGTATTTCTGGGAAGATGCAGAACATTTCATAAACTGTGGTATTGGATTTAGTCTGATGCAAAATAATGAGCTGGCAAGTACAGCTTATTCCGCATTCATACATGATAACCAGCTTGAACTGGGAATTGAGACTGTTGAAAAATTTCGCGGAAAAGGACTGGCATTGCATATATGTTCAGCTTTGATCGACTACTGCCTGGAAAATAACTATGAGCCCATATGGGCGTGCAGGTTAGAAAATTTTGCGTCTTATAAACTGGCTCAAAAACTTGGATTTGAACCCGTGCTTTATATGCCCTACTATAAACTAAATATCTGATTATACATAATTGTTTTTTGGTTATGTCTGGCAAAAAGCTATCTGAATATTTGCTAATCAATTTTTTATGTGTAGCCACACCTGAAGAAAAAGAAGATTCAATTAACCACCTTACTCAACTTACAGGATTAAGTTATAAAACTGTGAAAGAATGGAACGATTATTTGAGGGAGAAAGAAGTTAAACCTAAAATTTAATGCAATAAAACCAACACTAAAAACAATGTTAAAAATTGCTATCAGTGGAATTTATCATGTTATTATTCGCTTCTTTTGAATATTTTTGTTATCTGTTTATAAGTCATAAAAAATCCGGAGGACTTAAAATGAAACGTGAAAAATCCATATTAGATATTATTGCCGTGCTAACTGTATTCTTTATTGCTTCGTCTGTTTTATATGCTCAGTTTCCGGACTTTCCTCCCGAAAATGTCACCAGCACACAGGACAGGGACCAGATGGTGTGGCAGCTTGGCATATCATTTCCCAGCCTTCCTCCAAAGCTTGATGATCCTAATGCCCCGACAGGCAGCTACCCTGCGGATGAATCAGATCCCGAAGGCAACTGGACGGATGCCGAAGGTAATACAATAACAAGGTCAGGGCACGGATTATGGAATAATTATGACGACTACTCTTCAGGATTTTTTCCTGGTCCTGATTCGGCGAGGGTTGGTGACTACACCCCGATAAACCTTTTTCAGATGAACGACAGTGACCATATAATATCAACTGCTGATGAGTGGTGGACTATACGGCGTCCTGAAGTTCTTAAGGATGTTCAGGAGCAGGCCTGGGGTGTTATTCCCCATGACAGCATCCTGCCTGCTGTAAGCTGGTCGACCGTAACTACAATCGGTGGAAGCGGCATCTCAGCATATATTCAGAAAGAGATCACAGGAACTATTGATATTTCACGCTTTCCTGATGTAAGAGACGTCCCGGTAATATCGGCCACGCTGAGAAGGCCTGCTGCAGGTGCGGATTCCGTACCTGTAATGATCGTTATCGGCTTCGGACTTGACACTTACTGGGACTATTGCTATCCTCAGGGCTGGGGTGTGTGCATATTCGATCCCGCAACTCTTCAGCCTGACAATGGTTCAGGACTGACAAGTTACCTCATTGGTTTGTGTAATAAAGGAAACTGGAGGAAGCCGTCTGACTGGGGAACACTTGCCGCATGGAGCTGGGGCATAAGCAGCCTTGTTGATTATTTTGAAACCGACAGTACTGTTGATGCCACAAAAATAGGAGTTACAGGCCACTCCCGTTATGGAAAGACCGCCTTGGCTGCAATGGCTTATGACCAGCGTCTGTTTATAGCATTTCCCAGTGATGCCGGAAGCCTGGGCACAAAGATGAACAGGAGGCACTGGGGCCAGAACCTGGAAAATTCTGGATGGGACCAGGAATACCATTGGATGGCAGGAAATTTCTTTAAATGGATGGGCCCGCTATATGATACAAGCTATATGCCCCGGAAAATTGAACTTATGCCCGTTGATGCACACTCCTTGCTATCTTTATGCGCTCCCCGCCCGGTGTTTATAAACGGGGGTAATCAAAGCTCCTGGTGTGATCCTTACGGCATGTATCTGACAACAGTAGAGACAACACCCATATATGAACTGCTCGGAAAACAGGGTATCATCATGCCTGATGATAAACCACAGCTTGACGTAGGATACATCTCGGGCGACCTGGCATACAGATACCATAACGAAGGGCATACCGATGCCCCTGACTGGCCTTCATTCTGGGAGTTTGCAGAAAAATATGTCAAAATACCGTCATTATCGCTTTCAACAAATGCCCTGGTTTTAGCTGATACTGCCAACAGTACCGATAGCTTCATTATTACTTCAGATACAACATGGAGCATCGCCAGCTCTGAAGTATGGGTAAATACAAGCGAGGTTACAGGTAAGTATACTGATACCATAACTGTGACAATCACAGAAGATAATCCTGCAGATACGGCACGCTCTGCTATACTTGCTGTTTCAGCACCCGGACCTGGCAGATCAGTTTATTACGGTAAACCAGGCATCATCATTGCCTTCCCTGGCCTTATCAGTATCGGAACTGTCAATAGCAGATACTGCCGGTAGTACTGCTGTTTTTGATGTTATTTCCAATTCAGCATGGATGGTCAAATGCCCGGAAACATGGTTAAACGTTAATCCCCAGGGAGGTATTAATAATAAAACAATAACTGTAACAGCGGAGGCGAATACAGAAACGACAACACGAAGTACAATTATTACGGTTTCAACTCCCGGCCTTCCTGAAGACACAGTTGAAGTTACACAGGAAGGGACTGAGCCATACCTGATATTGTGGGGGCCGGATTTTCAGGTTATTTCAGAATTATCTATAGGTGCCGGTGAGGG
>CAZFHF010000240.1:0-5336 GCA_964518655.1 uncultured Bacteroidales bacterium
GTTAAATGATTCAGGAATCAGCATGCTTAGTGCATGAGGTAATGTTTTGCCTGTCATGACAAGGAATTCCAATGCATTATCAAGAGATGCAGAGTCGCTCTTCCCCGGTTCTATTATCGGAAACAGCTTATTAAGATCATCTCCGAATAAATCGGTTTGCATAACAGGTTCCCTCGCTCCCAGCCACATCCTGTTACCTTTGATGGTATTAATCTCTCCGTTATGTGAAAGAAAACGGAAAGGCTGTGCCAGATCCCATGCAGGAAATGTATTTGTGCTGAATCTGGAGTGCACCAGCGCAATGGCACTTTCCAGCTTTTCATCTTTTAAGTCAGGATAATAACGGCCAATTTGATCCGGCGTGAACATCCCTTTGTAAATAAGCACTTTTGAGGATAAGCTTGGTATATAAAATGAATGTTTATCAGATATGCGGGATTCCCTGATCTTCTTTTCCGCTTGTTTTCTTGCCAGGTATAGTTTTCTTTCAAGCTCTTCCTGCTCATAATTGCCGGTAATATAAATCTGTCTGATAAAAGGCTCAGTCCCCAGGGAAATTTCACCCAAAACTGAACTATCTACCCTGACATCATGAAAGTGAACAACATCAAGCTTTTCTGCAGCAATTGCTTCCAGTAATATTTTTTCACAATCCTGCCTGTGTTTGATATTTTTTGGAAGAAATACAAGGCCTGTTCCATATCTTCCTTCAGAAGGTACTTTAATACCTTTGGATACAAAAAATGAATGGGGTATCTGTATCAGTATCCCTGCTCCGTCACCTGATGCATTATCCGAACCTTCAGCTCCCCTGTGCGACATGTTTATAAGAACCTCTAGGCCTTTTTCAATAATTGAATGGGATTTGACTCCCTTGATTTGCGTAACAAAACCAATACCGCAAGAGTCATGTTCGTTTTCAGGATCATATAAACCCTGCGCTTCAGGTATTCCTTTTATCATTTAATTATTATGTAAGAGTATAATTGTTCAATAAAAAAGCCATTCATAAATGGAATAGCTTAATAATATTCTATTTTCTGACCTGACCGTTGCCAAATATTACATATTTTGGTGCAGTAAGTTCTTTAAGGCCCATCGGGCCTCTGACATGAAGTTTTTGATTGCTTATTCCAATTTCTGCTCCAAGTCCGAATTCGTTACCGTCACTGAAACGTGTTGAAGCATTAATAAAACACGCTGCGGAATCCACTTCACTTATAAACTGCATGCTGTTTGCATAGCTGTCAGTAATTATTGCATCTGAGTGATGAGAGCTGAAATTATTGATATGGGTTATAGCCTCTTCTGTGGTTTCAACAATTTTTACTGACAGAATAAGATCAAGATATTCAGTATGCCAATCCTCTTCAGTGGCATTTTTAATGCCGGGAATAATTTTTATTGTTTTTTCACAGCCGCGGAGCTCAACGTTTGCCTTATCAAATTCCTTTCTCATGCCGGGTAAAAAAGCACCGGCAATTTTTGAATGTACCAGCAAAGTTTCCATTGCATTACATACCCCGGGTCTTTGCACTTTTGCGTTTAAGCAAATATTTTTAGCCATATTTATGTCAGCAAACTCATCAACATAGGTATGACATATTCCCAAATCGTGCCTGATAACAGGTATTACAGAGTTTTCTTCAACAAATCTTATAAGCTCAAGTCCGCCTCTTGGAATAATAATATCAATATAATCTTTCATCTTTAATAAGTGAGTTACTGATTCACGGTCAGTATTTTCAATTATTTCAACAGCGCTTTCCGGCAGTCCTGCCTTTTTAAGTCCTTCTTTAATAATATTAATTAAGCAGACGTTAGAATTAATTGCGTCTGAGCCACCTTTTAGTATAACTCCGTTGCCTGATTTTAAAGTTAATGCAGATACTTCAACGCATACATTGGGCCTGGATTCGAATATGACTCCGATAACACCTACCGGGACTCTCATTTGTCCGACTTTCAGACCATTGGGAAGGCTGTTCATATTTATTATCTCCCCTACGGGATCTTTTAATCCGATCACATCATTCAGAACTTTAATCATACCCTCTATTCTTGTATCGGTTAGTTTTAGCCTGTCAATAAACGCAGATGATAAGCCTTTTTTTCCGGCAGCTTCAAGGTCTGAAATATTTTTTCCCTTTATAAGTTGCCTGTTTTTTTCAATTTCTTCTGCAATATATTTCAGGGCAAGATTTTTTTTCTCTGTGTTAAGCCGGGCTAATTTTATTGATGCAGCTTTTACACTGCATGCTTTTTGCGTTATAACATCTTTCATATATATTGCTTTTTACTTATTGTTAAATATTCTTATGTATAATATCCTGTTATTGGTTCATTTTTGCAATAAAATGTGTTCCTGTTTCTTTGCCATCAAGAATATCAAATATTACCGCAGGGTCTGAACCGTTTGTTATTACAGTGTCAATATTTGCTGCACTGCATATTTTTGCAGCTGCAATTTTTGTTACCATTCCTCCTGTACTGAAAGCTGAGCCTGCACTGGTAGCAAGATTTTCCAGCCCGGGAGTTATATTGCCTACGGTATGTATAATCTTCGCGGATGATTCTGTTTTCGGGTCTGCTGAGTATAAGCCGTCTATATCAGAAAGCATAATCAGCAAATCAGCGTTTATCAATGCAGCAACATTTGCAGACAGAGTATCGTTATCTCCGAATTCTATTTCATATGTTGCAATGGTGTCATTTTCATTTATTATAGGAATAATATCCATGGACAAAAGTTCAAGCAATGTATTTTTAGCATTTTCATTCCTTGCCGGTATAGTAACAATATCTTTTGTTAACAATACCTGTGCCACTAACTGGTTATATTCTTCAAAGAATTTCTGATAGATTTTAATAAGTTCAGCCTGTCCTATTGCAGCAAGAGCTTGCTTTTTTGCCAGTTCTTCAGGCCTGGATGCCAGTCCCAGGTGGCCTCCCCCTACACCAATAGCTCCTGAAGAAACAAGCATTACCTGAATACCCCTTTTACGCATGGCACTGAGAACGTATGCGAGTTTTTCCAGCAGCTGGAAATTTAATCTGCCATTGGAATATGATAATGTGGAAGTCCCAATCTTCACCACAATTCTTTTCTTGTTCTTAAATGTTTCCCTGTAATTCATTTTACCAAGTAATATTAATATACTATTTCATCAACTGACAGAGGGTAATCTGGCATGTCTGTATTTTCTGTTGCAGTTAAGCTTAATTCGGCATTGATTTTTTCAAACAGATCATATTCATTTTCTGCAAGGATTGCCTTATCCTTTCCTTTAATGAGTATTAAAAATTTGCCATTTGCATCAAATTTCAGCAATATTATATCAGCATTTATCATTTTAGCCACGTTCAATGCAAGCGGATAATTATCATCAAGCTCAATATCAGTTGTTGATACTGCATCATTCTCGTTGATTATAGGTATAATATTCATTTCCAGCAGGGTTTCAAAGGTGTTCCTGGTATTTTCCATACTTGTATTGTTGTTAATAATATCGCTGGGAAGCAATACCTGTGCAACAATCTGGTTATATTCACCGAAGAATCTCTGATACAGTTTAATTAATTCAACCTGCCCGATAGCTGCAGCAGCCTGTTTTTCAACAAAGGTTTTTAAAGGATGGTCAAGCTTAAGTTTTTCCTTTCCAAGTGCTATTGCACCTGAGGACACAACCAGCAATTGCCTGCCGCTGTTTTGCAAATTAGACAATACCATAGCCAGCCGATCCATTTTCCTTTTATTCAGCTTCTCATCCCTGTTTGATATAGTTGAAATTTCTATTCTTACAACTATTCTTATTCTGTTATCAGCCATTTTATTTTCCAAGTAAGTTGTTTAATGCATTATCAGCCTTTTCAAACTGGTAACTTGTCAGAATATTTTTCATTTTACTTTTTATCTCAGCATTGCATAGATTACCTATACTTCCTTCATGTGTATGATTAACAGTTTTATCTGGACTGTAATTATCTTCCTTTATCCTGCTGCTAATATTTATATATGCTTCCCTAAAGGGAACACCTTTTAATACTTGTTTATTTACTTCTTCAACTGAGAATATATATTTGTATTTATCATCTTCAAGAATATTTCTTTTGATTTCAAGTTTATCGATTATATAGGCAGAAATAGTCAGACAATTTTCCAGGCAGTCAAATGCAGGAAACAAAGACTCCTTAATAATCTGCAAATCCCTGAAATATCCTGACGGAAGGTTATTTGTTATAAATGAAATCTCATTATGCAGTGTCTGAAGCTTGTTGCACTTTGCCCTGAGAAGCTCGAAAACATCCGGATTCTTTTTATGGGGCATTATGCTTGAACCGGTGCTATATTTTTCCGGGAGGCTTATAAACTCAAAATTCTGGCTCATATACAGGCATACGTCAGTTGCGAGTTTTGATATAGTAGCAGCAATTGAAGAAATAGCTATTGCTGTGATTTTCTCTGTTTTACCTCTTCCCATCTGGGCATAAACCACGTTATAGTTCATATTGTCAAATCCCAGCAGCTCGGTAGTATACTTTCTGTTTAAAGGGAATGATGAACCGTATCCTGCTCCCGAGCCAAGAGGATTCTGATTGTTTATTTTATATGCTGACAGCATAAGCTGCATGTCATCAGTAAGACTTTCGGCATATGCGCCAAACCAGAGGCCGAAAGAAGAAGGCATTGCCATCTGCAGATGTGTATATCCGGGCATAAGAACATCTTTATATTTCTCACTCTGATTTATAAGGATGTCAAATAATATTCCGGTTTTCTCAACTATGGTTTTTATCTTATTCCTGATAAACAGTTTAATATCAACCAGCACCTGATCGTTCCTTGATCTTCCTGCATGTATCTTTTTCCCGGTATCCCCAAGTTTTCTGGTAAGCAATAACTCAATTTGTGAATGGATATCCTCAGCGCCTTCCTCAATAGAAAAATCTTTATCCTGCACCTGCCTGAAGATTTTCAAAAGCTCTGTTTCAAGACTGGTAAGCTCATCTTTTTCAAGAATGCCTATGCTCTCAAGCATTTTGATATGTGCAAGTGATCCCAAAATGTCATATTCGGCAAGATATATATCAAAATCTTTATCCCTGCCAATAGTAAAATCCTCTATAATTTTATCTATTTTCTGATCGTGTTTCCAGAGTTTCATAATTATTAAGAATATAGTATTTGTAAGTCCTTCTTACAGAATGAAGGCATTAAATTATGTTTATATTATATAATAAGATTTTAACGTGGTGACCTTCTGGCCTGCCTTTTAAGAATAGCATTATGAGCCATTAACCTGATGGCATTAATTTTAATAAATCCTTCGCTATCC
>CAZFHF010000241.1:0-5310 GCA_964518655.1 uncultured Bacteroidales bacterium
CTAACAAACACTTAAATTAATTAAACAAAATAATATAAGATTATGAAAAAAGAAATACATCCGGATAACTACAGGCTTGTCGCTTTCAGGGACATGTCAAACGGATATACCTTTGTTACACGTTCAACAGCCCCTTCGAAAGAGAAGGTTAAGCTGGAAGACGGGAATGAATATCCGCTGGTTAAACTTGAAATATCAAACACCTCTCATCCTTTTTATACCGGAAAGATGAAATTTGTTGACAGCGCAGGGCGGGTTGATAAATTCTACAGTAAGTATAAGCAACACCTTGATAAGAAAAAGAAAGAATAGCAAATTCACAGAATATATTTCGTAAAGCCCCGTTTTTTATACAATTTGAAAATCCGGGGCTTTTTTTATGTAATTTTATATGTTATAAATAGCTAAATTAATATTATTATCGTGGCAGAGACAAACTATATTTTATTTGACGACAGCAGCTGGGAAAACTTGCTCCCGCTTACTTTTACAAAACCTGTAGCTGAAATCAGGACCGGTATACTGACCTTAAAAGAAAAATGGGAACGGTTTCTGGGATCAGGATGTTCATATTTAACAAAACCTTACCTTAGTGAGAAGTACAGAACTGTATCCGGAGATGATACGATCTTAATAAACAGTTCAGTATTACCCACACTGCAAATAGTAGAGGAAATACAGAATCTTAAGACAAATGAGGTGCTCACAGGCCAGGGAATAATTATTGCATCCAGGAACACATATGACAAGTCAACAGATATTAATGAAGAGACATTGAAAAAAACCGGGAAAATCCAGTGTAAATCTGGATTCAGGAAGCTCAATCATTTATGGGAGATATTTAAACATAATGGCGAGGCAATTGTTGAAGATTATGCATTAATTACCAAAGGGAGAAAAACAATTAAATTATCTGAAAGGAATAATAATCTGCTTAATCCTGAGAACATATTTGTTGAGGAGGGGGCGAAAGTGAATTATGCAACAATTAATGCATCTTCAGGGCCTGTATATATCGGCAGGGATGCAGAAGTGATGGAAGGAGCGGTTATCAGGGGCCCTTTTGCATTATGTGAGCAATCAGCAATAAAAATGGGCGCTAAAATATATGGGCCAACAACAATCGGCCCTTTTTCAAAAGCCGGGGGAGAGGTTAATAACAGTGTGATATCAGCGTACTCAAATAAAGCGCATGATGGTTTTCTGGGAAATTCTGTTATCGGTGAATGGTGTAATCTCGGAGCTGATACAAACAACTCTAATCTCAAGAATAATTATAGTGATATTAAGCTATGGAATTATAATTCAGAGAGTTTTGAAGAAACAGGACTCCAGTTCTGCGGATTGATTATGGGGGATCATTCAAAATGTGGAATTAACACAATGTTTAATACCGGCACGGTTGTTGGTGTTAGTGCAAATATATTTGGAACAGGTTTCCCAAGGAACTTTATCCCTTCATTTACATGGGGAGGGGTTTCAAGATCATCTACTTTTTTGATACCCAAAGTGATTGAGGTTGCAAGGAAGGTGATGGAACGCAGGGATATTGAGTTAACAGAAGCGGATATAACAATACTGAAAGAAATATTTAATATGACAGCAAAGCACAGACAATTTAAGTAGAACAAACTGACAATTTGTCTGAATAATTCAAAGGAGCAACAGTAATATGAGTAAATTATCAGAAAAGAGTAAATCAAAGATATATCTCCAGGCAGCGATAAATGAAGACACGGATTTTATTCCTCTTATTGCAGATGAAGATGAAGAAATCATTACCAGGACAAGCATTCCTGAATCACTGCCGATATTACCTCTGAGGAACACTGTATTATTCCCGGGAGTTGTTCTTCCTATTTCTGTTGGACGTAATAAATCAATCAAACTTATAAGGGAAATATATAAGAAAAACAAAATATTAGGCACTGTAGCGCAAAAAGATCCGAATACAGATGATCCCAAATTTAAAGATTTATATAAAGTAGGAACTGTAGCACAGATTATTCGTATTCTTGAAATGCCTGATGGCTCCACATCAGTGATTATTCAGGGGAAAAAACGTTTCCGGATAAAGGCGCTGATGAAAAATGAACCTTACTATATTGCAAGTGTTGTGCCCCTTGAAGATAACAGACCTAAGAAGAAAGATCCGGAATTTGAAGCTATAGTAGGCTCTTTAAAAGATCTATCCCTGAAAATTATAAAGTTATCTTCAAATATCCCGCCTGAAGCATCATTTGCAGTTAAGAATATCGAAAGCTCAACTTTCCTGATAAACTTCATAAGCTCAAATAGTGATATTAAAATTGAAGAGAAGCAGAACCTGCTGGAAATCAGCGAAATGAAAAAACGCGGCATATTATTGCTTGAATATCTCACCCGGGAGATACAAATGCTTGAGCTTAAAAATGATATACAAACAAAAGTTAAGCTGGATCTTGATCAGCAGCAAAGGGAATACCTTCTTCACCAGCAGATGAAAACCATTCAGGATGAACTCGGAGGGAGCCCTATAGAGCATGAGATTGAAGAGATGAAGGCAAGGGGGAACAAAAAGAAATGGAATGATACGGTGAGAAAAACCTTTTACAAAGAGATAGACAAGCTGCAGAGAATCAATCCTGCAGCAGGCGAATATTCTGTGCAAATGAACTATCTGCAGACTCTTCTTGAATTGCCATGGAATGAATACAGCAAGGATAATTTCGATATAAGAAGGGTAAAGAAAATACTTAATAATGATCATTTTGGCCTGGAGAAAGTAAAGGAAAGAATACTGGAACACCTGGCAGTATTAAAGTTAAAAGGGGATTTAAAATCTCCGATACTATGCCTGTATGGGCCTCCTGGTGTTGGTAAGACCTCACTGGGTAAATCAATCGCAAGGGCATTGAAAAGAAAATATGTGCGTATGTCCCTGGGAGGGCTGCATGATGAAGCAGAGATACGGGGTCACAGGAAAACCTATATAGGTGCCATGCCCGGACGTATTGTCCAGAACATTAAAAAAGCAAAATCATCAAATCCTGTGTTTGTCCTTGATGAGATTGACAAGGTAGGAAGTGATTTCCGGGGTGATCCCTCCTCAGCACTCCTTGAGGTCCTTGACCCGGAACAAAATGCTACTTTTTACGATAACTACCTTGAGATGGAATATGATCTGTCAAAGGTGATGTTTATTGCTACTGCTAATACAACAAGCACCATAAGCCCGGCTCTTCGTGACAGAATGGAATTGATAGATGTTAGCGGTTACCTGCTTGAGGAGAAAGTTGAGATCGCAAAAAGACATCTGATACCCAAAGAACTGCTAAATCATGGCATTGATAAGAGTAAAGCAGTGTTTTCAAGAAAAGTAATAGAATATATTATTGATAATTATACAAGGGAATCCGGAGTCAGGGAATTAGATAAAAATATAGCCAAGATTATAAGAATAATCGTGAAGAAGATTGCCCTTGAAGAAGATTATAATATAGATTTGTCAGTAAATGACATAGAAGAGATCCTTGGAGCACCCAGATATCTGAAAGATAAATATCAGGGCAATGAGTTTGCTGGAGTTGTTACCGGACTTGCATGGACCGCCGTTGGAGGAGAAATACTATTTGTCGAAACAAGTTTGAGCAAAGGAAAAGGAAAACTTACAATAACAGGTAACCTGGGAGAGGTTATGAAGGAATCAGCCATACTCGCACTGGAATATATTAAATCGCATTCCGGAGAATTAAATCTTAAACCTAAAATATTCGATAACTGGAATGTACATGTTCATATTCCTGAAGGAGCTATACCTAAAGACGGGCCCTCAGCTGGAATAACAATGATTATATCCATGGTCTCAGCCTTTACCCAGAGAAAGGTAAGAAGAAGCATGGCAATGACCGGAGAAATTACATTAAGAGGCAAGATACTCCCTGTCGGAGGAATAAAAGAAAAAATACTTGCAGCTAAAAGGGCAGCAATAAAGCAGATCGTTCTCTCTGAAGAAAACAGGAAAGACGTTGAGGAAATAAATAAAGTATATTTAAAGGGACTAAATATAAATTACGTTAATAACATCATGGATGTTGTGAATATCGCCCTGTTGAGGCAGAAAGTTGATAAACCTTTAGAAATAGTATAACAAACAGAATATTATCCGCATATTAAATATGGCAGCATTACCTTTCCTGGCCGCCTTATAAACCATGCGTTTTATAGAACCGGATTTTAATCATACCTATTATAATTAAGTAATAAAATATTTTCATATTTTTATACAAATAATATTTATTTACTAATCATTATGAAAATGGCTCCAGGTGTTTTTTGGGGGATACTACTGGTAATAATCGGACTAAGTATAATATTCCGTTTTGTTTTTGATATTAATCTCTTCAGAGTAGTAATTGCTGTATTTCTGATACTGGTAGGTATTAAAATTCTTATCGGAGATAAAGGGATTTTTGATTTCAAATCTCAAAAGGATGATGTATTCTTTGGGCAAAGGACTATTAAAACCACGCCGGATAATAAAACAGAATATAATGTAATATTTGGCAAATCAGAATTTGACTTCAGGGATGTGGATTTTAAGGACAGCAAACCTATAAGGGTGAAGGTTAACACTATTTGTGGCAGCTCGCAGATTATCCTAAGCAAGGATACACCTGTTAAAATCAAAGCAAACTCAGCATTTGCCGCAGCAAGAATGCCTGATGGCAGTTCAAATGTGTTTGGCACATCAGTCTACAGCAGCGGGAATTTTGATAGCGAAGGCAGCTACCTTTACATAGAGGCTGATGTGGTATTTGGAAGTCTGGAAATAAAAACTTATTAAAAATATGAACTTCCGGAATTTTACCGGCTGAAAAACCAGACTCTCATAAATGTTATGCTTGTGCACTAAGTAATTTTTTACATGTTCAATCACGAATCAACAATAATCTGGGACTGGAATGGTACATTGCTGAATGATGTTAATATCTGTATTGATACAATGAACAATATCCTGCACAAACGCGGATTAAAAATACTTACCAGGGAAAGATATCAGGATATTTTTCAGTTTCCGGTAATTGAATATTATAAAAAGCTGGGCTTTGATTTTAGCAAGGAATCATTTGAGGGCCTGTCAGTTGAATTTATTGACGGCTACTCAAAGGAACTGAAAAATGCTGATTTATTTGAACATGCTGTTGATATTCTCAGGGAATTCAAAGCACGTAATTATACACAGATAGTAATATCTGCGATGGAAAAAGGCGCTTTATTAAAATCACTTCAGGGGAAAGGCATTTCACATTATTTTGATCATATTATTGG
>CAZFHF010000242.1:0-5295 GCA_964518655.1 uncultured Bacteroidales bacterium
CAACACGTCTGACTCTGGATCAGAAAAGTCTAGGTTCGAGTCCTAGCGGGGCAGCAAGAAAGGGACAGCGCCCGGGCGCTGTCCCTTTTCAGCCTTATCAGTGCAGTGTAAATATTCCAATAAAAACTTTATCGTCAGTGATAATATGATATATATGCACGCCCTTTCCGATTTCGTTTGCTGGCAAGTTTATTTCATATTGCATATCCCTGCGTAAAATCTCTTCTCCTGCTACATTAAATATTAGCAGTTGCACCGGTTCATTGGTATTCCCGGTCCATTTAAAATGCACAATGTCATTAGAGGGATTGGGATAACAAAGGATTTGAGATTCCGAATCCGTACTGAAGGATTCCATGTTTGAATAATCCCCTGTAATGCCTTTAATGCTGTACCATATTGTTTTATCCTCATACTGGTCGAAATTTACCGTAGCAAAACCGTCTCCTCCTGTAATGTAGAATTTTGCTTTGGATAATACTTCCTGTCCGTATACATTCAACGGCGTCACCCTGAGGACCGGAAATTTTGTTTTCAGGCTGATTGATAATGTTAACGGGTATATAAGCGCAGGACTGGTCCCCCAATCGTCGTGGATGGTTGTTGTTCCGTCCCATATCATACCGGTATTCATCATTTTTGTCCCGATAGAAAAAATCGACTTTGAAGACTCGTTCAAGGCTGAATCCACCAATGTCAACCAGTTCACAGACCCGAAGCCGGTAGCTGAATTTAATACCATCATGTCAGTTGAAGCACTGCCATATTCATTCAGGTGGCCTGTGATACTTGAGAATTTGGGAGTATTAATTTTAAACAGACCCTCCCTGTCCCAATAAATCTGCCCGTTATTTAAGTTATAAGGCGCAGGATCCTTTGCGGGCAGGCTCGCATAATCAAAATCCGACTCATTGTCAAAGCGTATCTCTATTTTATTGTTATAACATAGTCCGGCATCATAAGGAAAATGTGTTGTCCATGAATTTACAGCTTCCTGGGGCATACGCATGATGTTGTCTTTACTGTAATTGATTTCAATGGAAGTATCGGCTTCATTAATCAGGTTATTGCGGAATGCATAGGAGAATAGGAGGTAGTTTCCCATAATGTTGCTGTTATGGTGCAGCTCAAAAAAAGATTCCACCTTATTGACCGACCAGCTCCATGTGTCGCTGTAAAGGAAGTACATTATACCGTCAGCTCCGTTAAAGGCAAGGTAAGAGGTTATAATCGGCAGCATCTCGATCTGGTAAATATTGGGAAAGGGATGATTGTATTCACTGACAGTATATGGTTTGTTTTTTACAATCAGACCGTTAAACAGGCTTTCAATAGTTGCATAGCTGTCAGTCATCATGGGTACATTATTTATTGCCCAGTCCGTGGGAGACCATGGTTCATTAGGGAATTGGGGATGATCCCAGTATGCATGATTATCAATATAATCAAGTGTGTCCTGGACATAAACATCTTCCGGACCGGTGAACCAGTTTGTTCCTGTAAGCGGTGCAACAACCTCCAGCGTATCCTTCAGCCATACCCTCATTTCTGAAAGGAATTTTGTCTGAACACCTGCATAAAAATCAGCCAGATCCATCATCCGCTGTTCAGTATATGACAATATTTCGCTGAATTTTATTCTTTTTATGTTCCTGCCTTCAAGTGTTTCAGTATCCAGCAGTCCGTCAGTGCTCACTTCCTTAAATACAAACTCATCGATGTAAAAATTGCCTGTCTGGTTGTTAAATGAGAATGCAATACGCAGCTGGCCGGTATTATCTTCGGGTGCAGTAAATGAAATATGGTAAGGTTCATATGCAGTGCCCAGCCCAAAGCTCTGACCGTGATAATATGTCCACGGTGAGTTGTCGCGTGAAAAGGCAACACCTAATATTTGCGGCGCATCAGCTTTAGCTGTGAAGTAAAGTTCGTATACCGAGTCATTTTTGACCGACTCGCCTACATTTTTATACTGGGTGTGCCATGTCTCTGTTGATATATTTGTAATATTGATAAGCAAAGCTGAGTCCCCTGCCGATGCATCGGGTGTTGTCTGAGCTGCAGCCATTGCCGTTTCATGAAGTTCCATAACCCATTCCGGGCCGATCCCTGTTTCAAAGCCATCATTTATGATAGTGTCTCCAGTTATGGCTTCGGCATTCCATGCAGCACTCAGATTCCCTGTAGTACCATATTTGTCAGTTAGAAAATCCTGCCAGAGGCTGTCAAGCTGATTTGCATAATAAACCGGTATCGTGCCTCCCTGAGAAATTGGCTGTAATGCATCAGAATACCATAACCTGAAAAGTGTATTTTCGTTGATGATCTCCACCATGGCAAGTACCGGGTCTTCTGCCAGGGGACCGCCCAGGTAAGGATTTACATGGCCTAACAGCTGTTGGGCATATTCTTTCTGCAGTGCAACCATTATCGGATCAAACTGGGTAAGGCCTTTTGCGAATTCATTAAGCGAATCAGCATCAACAACGCCGTCAACCGGTTCAAAGGTCCGCGATACGTTCAGGTTCATATCTACATAAATTCCGTTTTTCTTTAGCTCTGCAATGAAATAATCAAGCCTGTCAAGCAGGGTGGCGTTTAGTTCACGTGTTCCGTCAACATTATAGAACAGGCTGCCGTTGCTCCAGGGATTATCGATATGATGGAAACGCACGAGGTTGATACCGAATTTGCGCATTCGCCCGGCGACCATTTCTGCATCCGATTTCTGGGGAAAAGCTCCCCGGGTGGTTATATTTACTCCATAAAATTTAACCGGACTGCCGTTAACAATGAAATTTCCTGATCCATCGGTCGAAACATAACCGGAAGCATCAATGTCAGTCTTTGGGAAATGGGGGATAAACTCGGCACTTGTAGTATCGTCGAAAGGAAGGTTGAACTCAAATCCGTCGGGAAAGCTCTGGGATTGTGCAGATTGCCAAAAAAGCAATACAGAAAATATTAATCCGGTTAATATTCTCATAATAATTTTGTTTATAAGTGTTTAGTATGCACTGTTTTTAAAATTATTTTTCAATTGCCAGCCTTAATGATAAAAGCGCCTGGATAAAAGCAACCGGTGCGAATATAAAGTTTTCGGCAGAGACTGCTGAGACTATATTAGCTATAGTATTAAAAATCAGATACGCAAAAATTATTAACAGGCAGATATTTATAATTACTGCTGATTTACCTGATTTTAAATAGCTCAGCTTTAATATAATCACTGCAGAAAAGACCAGTGTTACTGCCAACGCTATCAGCTCCAAAGTAATAATATTGACTGACGGATCATTAATCTGTCCGCCCCACACAATATCTGAAGGGAGTACTTTTAGCATGACCAGGACATGGAATACAGCCAGTAATATCATGGATATTAGCAATATCACTCCGGCTGATTTTGCACCAATAAGTTTTTTCATAGTAATATTTATCTTAAATTTATATTATAAAGGGGACTGGCCCCTCGTTCAATGGGCGCTGTCCCTTTTTTAAGGGCGCTGTCCCTTTTTTATCCGTCTTAAAACCTCTTCCTTGCCAAGCAGTTCCATTATGTCAAACAGGTGGGGGCCGAAGTTGCCGCCGACAAGGATAATGCGCAGGGGATTCATCAGCCGGCCAAAACCAACACCGTTATTCTCAACATATTCCTTAACATGTTTTTCTATTACAGGGGAGGTAAATGGGGAGATGTTTTCAAGAATAGCGGAAACATCCGATATAATCTTACCTGTATCATCTTTCCAGAATTTCTTTACGGCTTTTTGATCATATTCCTCAGGAGCCTGAAAAAAGAAATACGACTGCTCCCATAAATCTCGGATTAAACAGGCCCTTTCCTTAACAAGGCCGACCACTTTAATTATGTGATCCTTTTCAGCACTTATATTATTTTCCCTGAGTATTTCATCGAGTGAATCAGCAAGATATTCATCAGGCATGTCCTTAAGGTATTGCTGGTTATACCATTTTGCCTTTTCAGGATCGAAACGCGCCCCTGCCTTGCCGACATTTTCCAGCGAAAACTCATTTACCAGATCCTCGATGGTGAATATCTCCCTCTCAGTACCGGGGTTCCATCCAAGGAAAGCAAGGATATTTATAAATGCACCGGGCAGGTAGCCTGACTCCCTAAAACCCATTGAAATCTTACCTTCTGGCGCCCTCCATTCCAGCGGCAATACAGGGAAGCCTTCCTTTTCCCCGTCCCTCTTACTTAATTTTCCTTTTCCACTGGGTTTTAATATCAACGGCAGATGCGCAAATTCAGGCATCTCATTTTCCCATCCAAGGCATTTGTATAACATCACATGCAGCGGTAATGACGGCAGCCACTCTTCACCCCTGATGACATACGATATTTTCATAAGATAATCATCAACAACATTTGCCAGATGATAGGTGGGCAGTCCGTCAGCCTTAAAAAGCACCTTATCATCAAGCGTTGATGTGTTGAAGCTGACTTCCCCCCTGATAATATCATTAACATTTATCTCTTCATTTACAGGCATTTTGAAACGTATAACGTATGGAGTTCCTGACTTTACTGTCTTCTCAGTCTCGGCCTGCGATAATCCCAGGGAATTATTTAATTTATCCCTGTTTGAAGCATCATAAGAGAATGTTATCCCTTTCGCTTCAGCTTCTTTTCTCAGATTATCCAGCTCTTCAGGAGTGTCAAAAGCATAATAGGCATGTCCTTTGTTGAGCAGCCTGCTGATATGAATTACATAGTTATCTAGTCGTTCTGACTGAAGATATGGGCCGTATTTTCCCCCTTTATCAGGTCCTTCATCATACTGTATACCGCACCATTTCAGAGTGTCAATGATATACTCCACAGCCCCGGGCACAAACCGCACCTGGTCGGTATCCTCTATTCTCAGAATAAAATCGCCATCGTGCTTTTTTGCAAACAGGTAGTTAAATAAAGCTGTCCTGACACCGCCTATGTGCAACGGCCCTGTAGGACTGGGAGCAAAACGCACTCTGACTTGCGATTCTTTCATAAAGGATTTTATAAATAATTAAACAAATATAAATAAAAAAGGGACAGCGCCCTTTTGCTAAAAGTGATTATTCCATTTCCGGGGGCAGTCCTAATTAATAAGAGGAACAGCATTCTTTTAAAAAGGGATTTTCAGGGGCGCTGTCCCTTTTATATCTTGCTGAGAATGATGCTGGTGGCGCCTTGCTTGTCTGCCACATATTTTTCAGCTATCCTGCCGGCTTTTTCACGGGCTTTTTTATCCAGCAGCATTTCAAAATGTTCCTTCAGCAGATGGCAGT
>CAZFHF010000243.1:0-5280 GCA_964518655.1 uncultured Bacteroidales bacterium
AAATGAGGGACCTAAATTTTTTAAGTTTTGAAATCTGACATCCATAGAATCTAAGTGTTTCTTCAGAGAATTTATTTTTAAGTCCTTTCTCTATTTCTTGTTGAACAAATTCAAACAGCTGAGTATTTTTCTTAAAATTCGATTTAAAAGATTTATCAAAATTTGCATGTGATAAAGGTTTATTGTTTACCAGGAATTCGAAAGTAATATTCCTTGCCTTGTTGTAATAAAAATCTATTAAAGAATTCTTATGAAGATAATCAGGATCCGATTTTTTAATTCTTGATTTTTTAAGGTCCCAATTCTTTTCTGAAGTAGAAATATCTAAAGAATATGATCTTATTCTTCTTTTAAGTGTTAACCGTAGATAAATTGGAAAACTTTTATCCTTTTTTTGGTAATCTGTACGAAGGAAAATTTTAATAATAGCATTCATCTTGGCAAAATTTAATTGTTAAACAATTGTGAAACATTTTGCCAAAAACATTGAAATATTTGTCTTCAATCTTTTAAGTTAGAAAGTAATATAATCTTGAAAATCAAAAAGATTGAAAACTTTCCTTTTAATCTTTAAACGCTCTTAGCTGTCCGACCAGGACTCGAACCTGGGCAGGCAGAACCAAAATCTGCAGTGCTACCATTACACCATCGGACAATAGACTTTTTTAAAAGTCGAGCAAAGTTAAGAAAAAATAAATAACCGATATTTTAATAAGAGATTATTCTGCCTTGTTTCTTTCATATAACCTGAGCCCCCTGTCAGTCATTATCCAGTTTTTACCTGCCATATCATAGTCACTGTAAAAATTAATATTGTCCACGTCGTCCAGAATATCTTCCATGCCTTCAGATATGTGAATTACTTTATCTTCAGGGATCTTAAGGGTCAATTCAACTTTTGGGAACCTCCATTTATGCTCTGTACCTATCATGAAAAACTGGTCGAAGTAAAGTACAGAATCATCCTGTTCCCAATTATATTCAAGCTCATCAAGGTAGCCATCGGCGTCACTAAGACTAACATTTCTGGAATATTTTTTTATCACGAGCTCAGGCTTATCTTTATAACCTTTTGTTATATTTAATCTTGGCTTACCCATGATCATATTATTATCGCGGTTATAGTAGATATCAAAATCAAAAATTGAATAAACTGTTACACCCTGAATAAAGTCATTATCATTAGTTTTTTCCAGGTATAAGGTTGAATAACCTTTGTCATCAACAGTATATTCTGAAGATCCCATGGCTTCAAATGCATAGTTTCCTCCTTCAATAAAAAACAAGGTGATAAGAAAAATAAGCGCAAGGACCCAGGCTGTTATAGCAGTGGCACGAAGAAACCTGCTTCTGGATTTTATATTGAAGATTAATTTGATACCGGCATAAATAATACTTAGCAGGGGCACTAATATCAATATAACCACACAGATTATCAACAGGTTGTTGCTTGAGGGCTCAAGAAATATTCCTGATAAATCAGGGAATGAAAGGCTTGGCCAGTGTATTGAGCCAAGGATATCGAAACTGCTAAAAAATGTAAATCCCAGACTTACAATCAATAAAATTCCTGCAACAATGAAGGCAATACCAATAACGTAAATTATTAATTTAAGTACAGCTTTGAAAAACAGACCTATTCCGTGAAGAATGTCAACAAATACCTCTTCTGTCTTATGAAATCTTTCTGAACTACGCATTTCATGAAGGTTCGTTTTTACCTTCTGATATTCATCGCTGATTGATTTTTCAATATTTTGAATTGTTACCGGCTCACCCTTCATCTGAAGTTTTTGTGCAGTGGTTCTTGCTTTGGGAACAATGATCCATAATAACAGATACAAAATCAGACCAAATCCGTTTGCAAAAGACAATGCGATAAATAAAATTCTTGGCAACAAGGGATCAGTGTTAAAATAAGCTCCCAGTCCTGCTGCAACACCACCAAGATAAGATCTGTCAGCATCACGGTAAAAACGCCTCCACTCTTTCCTGCTATAAGATGATTTATTATTCTTTCCGGGTCCTTCTTCGTCATCAGCAAATTCAAAATCTTCAATTTTTCCAAGGATCTTTATAGTATCATTAACATCTTTCAGAGAAATAACCTGCTTGTTGCCAGTCAGCTTACCTTCAAGAATTTCAGCCATTCTCTGTTCAATATCCTCTATGATCTCGTTTCCTGATTCCCCGTCTTTCATAAAGTGTTCTTTCAATGCATCAAGATATTCGGTTAACACATGGCAAGCATCTTCATCAATGTGAAAGTGCCTCTTACCTATATTTATCTGAACAACTTTTTTCATTTTTTATGGTTTATTTGTTATTTATTGAATTTACAGCTTCCATTAACTCCTTCCAGGAAAAATTCAACTCCTTAAGAAAATCTTTTCCCTTATCGGATAAAGCATAATATTTTCTGGGAGGACCCTGGGTAGATTCTTCCCATCGATAACTAAGTAGTCCGGCATTTTTTTGCCTGGTTAAAAGAGGGTAAAGAGTACCTTCAACAACTATAAGTTTTGACTCTTTTAGCTTTTTTATTATATCAGATGCATACGCGTCACCTTTAGATAATATGGAAAGAATACAAAATTCAAGTACTCCCTTTCTCATCTGTGCTTTGGCATTTTCTACATTCATTTCAGTGTGTTTTATAAAAACCAAAAATGTAAGTTCATATAACCTTTACAGGTTCTTAATCAGAGCCATATATCAGTGTTTCCTGCCTTTGAAGCTGTTTTTAACATTCTCAAATTCTTCCTTTACAAAGCTTCCAATATTAGAAACATTCACAGGTTCACCACGCATTTCCAGTTTTTGGGCAGTAGTCTTTGCTTCAGGGATTATTATCCATAAAATAATATAGATTAACAGACCGGCTCCAAAAAGGAAAAATATTATTACAAAGATTATCCTGATTATAACACTGTCTATACCCATATATGCTCCCAGTCCGCCGCATACTCCTCCAAGAACACGATTATCAGGATCTCTGTATACACGCTTCTGGTAACTGCTGCTGTATGTCCTGTGTTTTTCTTCCCTGTCAGGATCGCCGAATTCATGAGGCTCACCCATGGTTTTAATAATCTCTTCAATATCTGTTATTGTAATAACCTGTTTATGAGGTTCAATTTTTTCTGACAGGAGTTCAGATATTCTTATTTCAATATCATTCATTATGTCAGCTATCTCCTTTTCATCAGAGAAGTGCAGTTCAATATTTTCAAGGTAAAGCCTAAGCTTGTTATAGGCATCCTCATCAATATTATACACCATCCCTGCTAAATTGATTGTTAAAGTCTTTTTCATTTCTCAGTTTTTTAATAACTTTTTAAAGTAAAAATATTTATCATAAAATTTCATTACTATGTATTAACATGAAAATTACTATACAAAGATATATAAAAAAATAAATACTATGCAATACATAGTAGTAAATATTTTGAAATAAATTCAATAAAATTTCTTAATAGCTTATATATCAGCATAATAAAATATAAACATTTTTTATTATTTTTAACCATGAAGTACAAATAATCATAAAAATGATTTATAGCGGTAATATTTTAAAAATGAGAACGGAGTATGGCAATCCTGTAAATTATTATTTGCCGGTAGGCGAAAGCGAAATAGATATGAACAGGATGTTAGGCGGAAATATGAGCATTACATATACAGGCCGGATTAATTGTATAAAATGCGGGAGGGAAACAAAAACATCATTTTCTCAGGGTTATTGTTACCCCTGTTTTATTTCGGCGCCTGAAACTGAAGAGTGTGTGCTTCATCCTGAAATGTGCAGGGCGCATGAGGGAATAGCACGTGATATGGAATTTGCCAGGGAACATTGCCTGATTAACCATATTGTATATCTTGCTGTATCGAGCGTAATCAAGGTTGGAGTGACAAGGGAAACACAGGTACCCGTGCGATGGATAGACCAGGGAGCAAGTTACACTTTAAAACTTGCACGAACACCAAACAGGTTCCTTGCCGGATTAATTGAGGTGGCGCTGAAGAAGATTTTTGCCGATAAAACAAACTGGAGAAATATGTTAACAAACAGACTGATTGAAAATTTTGATCTTATTAAGGAGAGAGCGAGGGCAAAAGAGGCCTTACCTGGCAAATTGCAGAAATATATTATTGAGGATAATGATATTACTGAAATAAGCTATCCTGTTTTAACCTATCCTGACAAAGTTAAAAGCCTTAGTCTTGATAAACTATCTTCTTATTCAGGTAAATTAACAGGAATAAAGGGACAGTATTTAATATTTGACAACGGAGATGTTTTAAATATAAGGAAGCACGGGGGATATTATATTGAGGTCAGCAATGTTTGAAAATGATATAAATACACTTTTCTTACCTTTTTCTGTATCTTTTTTCCAGACCTTTATATGTGGGACAGTCGATCGCTTTAATACCTTTAGGGCATATCTCATATCTAATCATAAATTCATGTGAGCCAAAATTATACAGCTGGATATTGCTGAGTCCCAGATCAAAGGCATAAGCAAGAGAAAAATTATGGAGGTTAATCCCGAATACGGATATTATTGAAACACTTTGCCCCGGGAATGAACTGATATTATTCCTGTATGACAGAGTAAGCCAGTATATATTGTTTATAACAGCATTAATATTTATATCTATTTGTTTTTTCAGATCTTCAGTTATTTTAAGCAGTACAGAAGGCTCGTATATAATATTGTAGTTTCTGTCCTCCAGTGTCATCCCTGAATACAGATAAAAATGCCTTTCTGTATTCTGAAGGCTCTCAATAAATGAAAGCAATTTAATAGCGGAAAGCCCAACAAAAAAGGATTCATTGTGAATCAGAATACCTGCGCCTGCTTCGGGCAATATTTCACTGTTTAATGTTCCAATAATTATAGGATCATATACCTGGATAAAATCTGTTTCATCAATGGATTTCTGGAAGAGTGAAAAAGATAAGCCAAGGCTGACATTTATTTTTTTATTCCTGTCTGCCAGAAAATGATGGGCATATGAAAAGTCACCACCAACCTGGCGAAATGCACCGTTTATATCACGATACAGATTTAACCCCAGTCCGTGTATTTTATTGTTATCAGTTATAAACCCTTTCTGGACATTCAGTGTCTGTGTAACAGGAGCTTCGGATATTCCAATCCATTGATGCCTGTCAGTTAATTGAAATGATGTACAGCCTGTATAGCTTGTTACTGCAGGATTTATTAAGGCCGGATTCAGGAGATACTGCTGATATATTGGCAATTCCTGGGC
>CAZFHF010000244.1:0-4715 GCA_964518655.1 uncultured Bacteroidales bacterium
ATAAAAGTAAACGAACCAAAGATTGTGTATCGTCCGGGTCAGCTTCAATATCGGTCAGGATAATTACTCTGTTTTTTTGAATTGGTTGAGCGTAAAGTGATTGCGAAAAGAGTACCAAAATGAGTAAAACCAAGGCTGCCAGATGAAAAACAGGGGATATGTATTTTCCCGCGCCATTAAAATAATCACCTGAAGTTTCACCAAATGATCTGCCGAATAATGCTGGCGAATAATTATTCATGTTAACATTAATTACATAATTATCAATTCATCTGTATATATAGTATTTTTAAAGTAAATCTTTATTACATAAAGGCCATTATTAAAATCTGAAATTGAAATTTCATTGGTTTCTTGTATTTGTAATGATTTTATCAGCTTATTATCTAGTGAATAAATACTTATCTTATCGATTATTTTTTCATGTGAATTTATATATATGTAATTTTTGCACGGATTAGGATAAATTAAAATATTATTTTCGAGGTAATTCTTTAAAGAAGCAGCTGCCGAATTTTCACCTCCAACTTCATTTTCTAATTGATTCCATTCTGAATCACTTGGCAAATACAATCCTTTTGGACATACACCTTGTATTCCACTGGGATTAGAATTGCTTGGCAGTATCCCATTAACAGCAGTATACCAGGAATATAAGCAACCAAAATTTTCGGAATTTGCAGAATCATTACCATAATGAAAAAATCTTTTGGATTGATCCTCCCATTCAATATCTCCAATACCTGATCCATTTTCGATAGCCATACCATTGCTGTAATGTGTTGTCCGTAAATTTTCTGCCATCCATGTTTGGTCGCCTATTGTAATAATCTGATAAACATTTCCATCATAATCAGATACGGTCTGAGATTGTAATGATAAACTTGCTACAATCAGGAATATTTGAATAAATGAAATCTTGATATTGGATTGTGGCTTCATAATTATGATCTAACCGTTTACTCCAAAAGATGAATAAACAGGGATTATAATCATTAAGTCTGCACCAGCATGAAAAAGCATAGATGCTATTATGCTTTTTGTATAATGCATTAAAAAGCCCCAAATCAATCCAAGGATTAATACAATCCCAACAAAAATTAATACATCAGGAGTATAAGTGACTTGCATATGTGAAGCAGCGAACACTATGGCTGTTAAAATAATTGACCAAATTGGTTTAAACATATTATTTAATTGTTTTAAGAATATACCTCTAAAAAGTAATTCCTCCATAAATCCATTAGAAAAAACAAATAGTAAAATCCATAACAGGTTTCTTGATAAAAATACAGAATCAATGGGTTGTTCAGGATTATTTAATGCAAGGCAACCCATTATAACAAAAGCAAGAAAACCAATTATTAAACCTATAGTTAATCGTCCTTTCGCTAAGTATAAATCTTTCAGTTTATATCCTCCAATCAAAAATGAGAAGATTAAAACAAGACAGATAAAAAAACTATCATTTAGTTTTGCTAAAGCAATTCCTCTGGCACTTTCCAAATTAAGATTCCATAAGTCAACTGTAAAAAATGAAACAATGAAGAATGCCAGATTTACGGCCATCAGAGTGAATGCCAAATTTTTAGCATTTGTTTGTTTTTTTCTGTGAAACAGTCTCCATGCTGTAAAAAACAAAGTGGTTAACACTATTCTAATAACCATCAATATCTTTTCTGATATCATACCAGCAAATGTCATGTTCAGAAAAAATACTGTTAATACAATAAATAAAATCAGAAAAAATGATAAGAGCTTATTAGTTTTCATTTTAATGTGTTTATAGTTGCTTATTTTTACTTACTTTTTATTTTCACTACACCTTTCACTAAACTGTTTGATTTAGCAGTTACTTTTATAGTACCCGGATCACCGTTTATAGAACGTACAATAGCCAAAGCAAGGCCATTAAAAGCTTTACGCTCCGTTGAACCAAAAGGCACCATATTGGAAGGATCGCCATTATCTGTTGCAACAATTTCACCAGGCCCTTCAATGCTGAATTCAATTAAATTATTCGTCCCTGGCACAACAAGTCCATTCTTGTCGGTTACCTTTACCATAATGAACGATAAGTCTTTACCATCAGCACTTATCTTATTTCGATCTACTGTTGCAACCAGCTTAGTAGCTTTTTCTGTGGTTTTTACTATATTTTCTGCCCATACTTTGCCATTTTTGTAAGCAATAACCTTAAGTTCTCCGGCTTCGTAATTTACACTATCCCAACGCAAACGATATTCATACTGTCCTTTTTTCTTTCTTCCAAGTGATTGGCCATTAAGAAAAAGTTCTGCTTCATCTCCGGAGGTGAATATATGAACCGGGGTAATCTCTCCAACTCGTTCCGGCCAGTTCCAGTGCGGCAGAATGTGTGCTAATGGAATTTCCGGTCGCCAGCGTGATTGATAAAGGTAAAAACGGTCTTTTTTAAAGCCTGCCAAATCTATAATGCCTGAA
Organism: uncultured Bacteroidales bacterium; assembly: GCA_964518655.1. Lineage (GTDB taxonomy): Bacteria > Bacteroidota > Bacteroidia > Bacteroidales > UBA10428. Next base: position 2,464 of record CAZFHF010000244.1, read on the forward strand.
TATGAGCTGCGACATGAATAATATGGGGTAGGTTCCCCCAGGTAATCCCAACCTGTCCATACAAATTCTCCTGCAACATATGGATTTTTATCCTGAGAAGCAAATACCTTATCTGCCGAAGCACCAAAAGGAGAAGTATAGAGCTCGTAAGCACTGACATATTTCGTATCCGGATTGCCTCCTGAGCCATCCATAGCCGGAGCACTTATTCCATTAAAAACGGGGAATATATATGTGCCTCGGGTGCTTAGCGCAGAAGCCGTTTCGCTGCTGACTATAACCTTGTCGGGGAATTTTTTATGAAAAGCGGGATATAGCGGTGAAGCCCGAATCCCTTTAAGTTCGGAATATGCAGGGGCATCTCTAATTCCTTCGCCTTGATAATTCAGGCTGATAACATCCATAATCTCCGGGAAAGGCATTCCTGGTTTGGCAAAATTCATGGGTGCTGTTGTAGGCCTTGTCGGATCTTCATCTTTTATAATGCGTTTCAATTTTTTACCTATGGCTGCACCTTCTTCAGCTGTATATTGTTCTCCGACTTCATTGCCAAAACTCCATATTATTACAGAGGGGCAATTCCTGTCACGACGAACAAAGGATCGCGTATCCTGCTCATACCAGTCAGGGAATATCAAATGAAAGTCAAGCGGTGTTTTTTTCCTCTCCCAAACATCAAAGATCTCATCAATTACCAGGAATCCCATACGGTCGGTTAACTCCAGTAATTCAGGTGCCGGTGGATTGTGAGCCATACGAACAGCATTACATCCCATCTCGTGTAATATCTCCAACTGACGTTCGGCGGCCCTTGTATTGAAAGCTGCGCCCAATGCTCCTAAATCATGATGCTGGTTAACACCTTTAACAGGAATATGCTCGCCATTGACGATTATTCCTTTTTCAGGATCAAAATCCAGGGAACGAATACCAAATCGTGTTTCGTATTGATCTACAGCTTTACCATCAATATACAACCTGGTTTCAGCTTTGTAGAGGTTTGGTTCCTGTGTGGGCGGTGGTCCCCACAACATAGGATTTTCTAACACAACCGAACTTTCAACATTGGCACTTCCTCCTGCAGGAACTTTTGAACCTAAAGTTGGAAAAGTTGCTACAGCACCACCTTTAGGATCGCATTTATTATCTAATACATATACTTTCGTAATTACTTCAACACCTAAGTCAGTTTCAGAATCATTGTCGATAGTAATTGCTAAGTTGATTATTGCTGATGATTCTGTTATTTCGCGTGTAGTAATAAAAGTTCCCCAATGTGCAACATGAATGGGATTTGTTTTAGTTAGCCATACATTTCGATAAATTCCTCCGCCAGGATACCAACGTGCCGAGTTAGGCGGATTGTCTATTCGGATAGCAAGTTGATTGTCCCCACCCGGTACAATGTATGGTGTCAGGTCCAATCGCCATGAGTTATATCCGTATGGCCATCCACCAACGAGATTGCCGTTTAACCAGACAATTGCATAAGACATTGCACCATCCACATCCAGGAATATAGACTTGCCTGTATCCGATACAGGAATTTCAAGGTTCTTGCGGTACCAGGCGACACCATGACTCGCTAGTCGGCCCATTCCACCGCCTACTTCAGCATCCCATCCTTCTAAGAATGGCCCCTTAATGCCCCAATCGTGCGGCAAATTAACCTTTTCCCAGGAGCTGTCGTCGAAATCTTTTTGTACAAAAGTAAAATCACTTCCCGGGTTACCTTCAGGACGGATATAATGCTTTGCAGGATCTTTAATGAAATCATTACCTGTAGGTAAAATCCACTGCTTTAATACCTCTTGAGTTGTTTCAATCTCTACTGCTTCTGTAGGTTTCGAGTCTGCTGCCTTCTCATCCTTATAGCCTAGCACTTCCGGACGTATATCATAAATTAACTGATCAGCTTCCTCTTCTGAATCATATTTCATGAACCTCCAGCCATCGTTAATTGAAATACGCTCTCTGGGATTTTCCACGTTCTCTGTTGATGGTTTACAGGACGACAGAATGAGAAGACTTATTAAAGTGAATACATACCACATATAAGCAGATAGATGTCGCGATGAAATAATTATAACTTTAAATATGTTATTGATTTTCATTACTAAACCTTATTTATCAATTTAAAATTATTTAATATTTTCTAAGTTTAAAGAAAGAATAGAATGGATTTCACATTAGCAGCTGACGGTTTGTGTATGGCTTAAAATTAATTTACAGCTGTACTAAAAAGATGTTTT
>CAZFHF010000244.1:4725-5232 GCA_964518655.1 uncultured Bacteroidales bacterium
CACTATTCAGTTTGTATAATCATTTTTCGACTCGCCAGGAACTTGTCCCCTTTAAGTGTATAAAAGTAAACGCCTTCTGAAAGGTTATGGGCATCAAATTCTATAGTATGCTTACCAACAGGATATTTCTTCCCGGCAAGTTCTGTGATTTCTTCACCAAGTATTGAATACACCTTTAATGAAACGTAAGTACTATGGGGAATTTCAAAAGCAATAGTTGTATTATTATTAAAAGGATTAGGATAGTTTTGGCCCAGGGTATATGTTTCCGATGCATTTACTACATCTATGGCACTATAAAATTTTGTTGTGGTATCAGGTACGCAGATAAATTCAGCTGGTTCACCCATTTCCTCTGGGGGATAGTAAAAATCTGATATACATATTTTATCAAGTTTGGTTCCTTCTCCACGTTTGGCAAGGATTAGGGTATGCTCACCTGCGGTTAGGTTAAAGCTGGTAAATTTTATCCACTCCCATTCATATGCAGTTAACCCGTAGTACACC
>CAZFHF010000245.1:0-5228 GCA_964518655.1 uncultured Bacteroidales bacterium
AATTATCAGTATATAAAAGAGGGCTTTCAAAACAAAGGGGGATACTGGATTGAGTTTGATGATAAAGATTTCAGATCATACGATGGGAGCCATTTACATTATACATCGGCAGAAAAATTATCCAGATTATTAGGGGAAGAAATTAAAAAACTTTGTCTTGAACAGGGAATAAAAGATTAATGATTTAATGGAAATTGTCCCCTCCGGAAGGTGACTGTCCCTATTTAAAAAGGTGGCTGTCCCTATTTATTTTTCTCTTCAAAATAGCGAAGAGCAAGCAGGACTAACCTGTAACTTATGAAAATCAATACAGGCCATGATAGCAACAATATTATGGATGATAAATACATATCTGTTTAATAAACGTGTGATTCTTTCTTTATTTCTTCAATATCGATCTTCTTCCTGTTAATAGCTCTCCATGCATAGAAAATGTAAGCAAAGATGAAAGGTACCAGCAGACTAACATAACTCATCACGGTTAATGTATACTTGCTGGAACTGCTGTTCCGGATTGTTAAGGAGCTTTGCAGATCAAAGGTTGACGGATAATATGCGGTATTGTTAAAACCTGCAATAGCAAACAATGTAAATACAACCAGGATAGTCCCGGCAGAGGCAAACCAGATGCCCCCGGTATATGTACTTAATATTGATTTTAGAATTCCATATAAAACAAGGACAGTTCCTGAAATAAAAAATATACCGGTTAAGGGCATTTCAACAAGATTTCTGAAATACTTAAACCTCTCCATCCTCACAACATAGCTTTCAGGATCGCAGGCAAATCCTTCTTTTACCATCAACAGTATCACAAATAGCAGGAAGAATACTAAAAATGGCACCGAGTTATAAATGATTTGTTTTTTTGCCCTGGCATAGATGTTTTCGTCATCAATGTTTTTCATAAAATAAAGGATAGCAAGAGTCCTGGCAAGGAAAAAAACAGCGATGCCTAGTGAGAGGTTATGTACATTCGTCACTGCTTCAAGTCCGTGAAAGGGTGTCTTCCATTGTGAAATAACATGATCACCCGGATTGGCAATATTACTGAGGTTCACGGAAAACCTTGATCCTGTAAAGAATGTTGCAACAACAGTACCCAGAAGTACTGTACCGACAATCCCGTTTATAAACAAAAATACTTCGTAGGTTTTATGGCCGAAGAGGTTATTTGGCTTTGAGCGAAACTCGTATGCAATAGCCTGAATAACGAAGCAAAATAATATGGCCATCCATGCCCAGTAAGCACCGCCGAAGCTTGTGGCATAAAACAGGGGGAATGAAGCAAAGAACGCACCTCCGAATGTAACAAGGGTAGTAAATGTAAACTCCCATTTTCTGCCAAGGGCATTTACAATTATTGTCCGTTCATCTTCATTTTTGCCCAGGGTGTAGATAAGTGTCTGTCCCCCCTGGACAAAAAGGAGGAATACCAGGATACTTCCCAGCAATGAAATAATCAGCCACCAGTATTGCTGCAGTTCTGTATGTGTAAATGCTCCGAACATATCTTTTAGCTTATGTTTTAGGTCCTGTTTTGATCTGTTTGAACATAATTTTGAGTTCTGCTATCAATAATGCAGTAAAGAGCACGGCAAACATCCAGAATGTGATCTGCACGGAGCTGGCATCAATTCGTGATGTCGCAGCAATTGTCGGCAGTAAATCCTGGATTACCCATGGCTGGCGGCCCATTTCAGATACAACCCACCCTGCCTGGGATGCTATATATACAAGAGGAATAGTAATTATTGCAAGCCTCAGCAACCAGCGCCTCCCATCTATTTTACCCCTGAATATACTTACCAGCACAACAATAAAGAATACTGCAAAATAAAATCCAAGCATTACCATAATGCGGAAGCTGTAGAATGTAAGCGGGACGTTAGGTGCCAGGCTGTCTGTGTCATTTAAAAATCCATACCCGAAATAACGGAAATAATTTTCCTTGAAATCATTATCGTAAAACTTTGATTTTAGCGCCTCATAACTTTGATTATCACCACTGTCTTTTGCTTTCTTCATATCCGCGAGTGTTTTACGGGCAATTCTGCCCCTGGCAATTTTTTCATTGGCAGGCATAACATCATGTTTGCTGCTTCCCTTGATCAAGTCATTTATACCCGGAACAAAGGCATCTGAGTTGCCAAATGTCATGTATGACAGTAATTTTGGGATCTCAATTTTAAATAAATACTTATTCGCATCAGCTTTTACAGTGTCTCTGCCCTGTCTGCCCAACACGCCGATAACTATCAGTCCGGTTCCTTCCCTGCCCTCATACAGCCCTTCGATAGCGGCAAGTTTCATAGGCTGTATACGGCCAATCTGCCGTGTGGATGTATCGCCTGATGCAATAAGCACCAGTGATGATAATAATCCGAATACTGCTGCAATTATAATGCTTCTTTTGGCAAGTAATATTTCACGTTTTTTGAGGATAAACCACGAGCTTATACCTATTACAAATACTGAAGCCAGCACAAATCCTGATGTAATAGTGTGGATAAATTTGGTTATAGCGATGGGTGAGAGCAAGACATCCCAGAAGTTCCACATCTCGTTACGGGCAGTATCGGGATTAAACTGCATGCCGGCGGGGTATTGCATCCACGCATTGGCAACAAGTATCCAAAGCCCGGACAGGCTTGCTCCAACAGCAACAAGCCATGTTGACAGCAAATGAAATTTCCTGCTTACTTTATTCCAGCCGAAGAACATTACAGCTATGAATGTGGATTCCAGGAAGAAAGCCAGTATTCCTTCTATGGCAAGAGGCGCACCAAAGATATCTCCCACAAACCAGGAATAATTTGACCAGTTAGTGCCAAACTCAAATTCAAGAATTATACCTGTAGCAACTCCTATAGCAAAGTTTATACCGAACAGTGTCATCCAGAATTTGGTGATCCTTTTCCATGCCTCATCACCTGTCCTGATGTAAATAGTCTCCATAAAAGCGATGATAAAGGACAGTCCGAGGGTGAGAGGTACAAAAAGCCAGTGGTAAATTGCTGTAAGTGCAAATTGCCCCCGTGACCAGTTGATAAGAGATATGTCAATACCATCCATAGAAAGCTAAGGTTTTGTAAGTTCTTCAATTACATAATTAATGCGTTCAGCATCGGAAGAAAAATTCCTTTTTAAAAAATCGGGAAAGAACAATAATCGCAGAATAACAAATAATATGAACAGTTTTATCAGAATTATTATCCAAAGGGTCTTGCCAACTGTCATATTTCTGAATCCTTCGACATAAAAACTGAGAATATTATGAAATATATTTTTACCCATTTCAGGAATTTCTTCTGCAGGGATATATTTTGAGCTAATGTAATAAAAAATAGTAATTAATATTACAGCAATTGCCAGATTTCCGATAACCGAAAATTATCTGAACAAGTGCACAAATCCCTGCCTTGTGAATCTTTCCCCGGGATCTCCTTCCACTGCTTTAAGTATATAGAAATATACACCTGTTTTAAGCTTGAGGCCTGATTCAGTCGTTCCGTCCCACCTGATAACTTTCAGCCCTTTTGCTTCATATACCAGTGTCCCTGTACGGCTGAAGATCTTTATATCCAAAGGTATGCTTCCCCCTTCAATAACAAATTCATCAAATATATTATCATCATTGGGTGAGAAGAAATTCTGTATAACCAGTAATTCTGTAAGAAGTATATAACTGCTGTATGTATCGGAACAGCCGTATGTCAGGTCTGTTATTGTTAGCCGGGCATCGATTGTATCGTTTTGATGAGGGAAGGACAATAAAGGCCTTCTGTCAGTCACTGCGCCTTTATTTTCAAAATTCCACAGAAAATCGTAGGTTGAGGAATCATTATACATGCGGTCAATATTCCAGCATACTTTATTTAATGACTGTTCTGTGGTGAGTGTATCAGCACAAATGAAATCAGCCCTCACAGTGCGGTAGACAGTAAACAGGTCATTTCTGACAACAGGATTTGCCGAGTCTCCGTTAATAACTGCAGTAATCTCGAATCTTCTCCATGGCCTGCCGGAGTTTACAAAAAGCACCGTATCCGGATCAAGCTGGTTGCTGGTAATTCCGTTGCCAAAATCCCAGTATACAGATGTTATTGTGTCAGTATCAACATTTATCAGGCTGAACTTTACTTCCAGTGTATCGCATCCATCAGTCGCACTCGCTGTTATATCAGCCTCAGGACCGGCTCCTGATACAACAACACCGCTTGCCTGAGCAGCTGAACAGCCGTAATTGTTGGTTACTGAATGGCTGACATTATATGTTGCCGGCCCGGGGAAAGTATGGACAACCGTTATACCTGTGCCTGTATCACCGTCATCGAAATCCCATCCAAAAGTATATGAAGAAACAGGTTCGTATAACACCGAATTATCGCGGAAAACAATGCTGTATGGTGCTAATTCTGAAGTATCTGCATAAACGAAAGAGGGGCTGACTGTCCGGTATACTTTAATTGTATCTTGCAGAATATTGTCATTTCCCCCGTTCAGAATGTAATTTATCGTGTATGTTCCCGGATAATACGTTACCGTATCGGGATCAAAGGAAGAGCTTGTTTCACCATTGCCAAAATCCCAGAATATTGAAGTTAATGTATCAACGGGTGTATTGTTAATAAGCGTGAATTTAACATGCAAAGAATCACAACCCTCATCAGAGCTCATCGCAACCTCATAAGGCTGGGCAGCAACTATTATATCACTTATTTGTGAGTCAGAGCAACCATAATTATCGCTGACAGTGAGACTAACGGAATAAGTATTAGCTCCGGGGTATGTATGTACAACCATCTTTCCCGTACCGGTATTACCATCACCGAAATCCCAGTCGTAACTATAAGTGGCAGCAGGCTCAGTCAGCACAGTAATATCGCGGAATACCATACTGTATGGAGCTATTTCCGACGTGTCTGAATAAACATAAGAAGCATCGACTGTGGTGTGAACCTTAATAGTATCTATCAGCACATTGTCAGCCCCGCCATTTAAAATATAATTAAGTGAGTAGGTTCCCGGAAGATAAGTAACAGTATCAGGATCAAATGAAGTACTTGTTTCACCATTGCCAAAATCCCAGAATATCGTTGTTACAGTATCAACAGGTGTGTTATTCACAAAAGTAAATTTTACAAGGAGCAGATCACATCCTTCAGTCTCGCTGGCCAATATTTCATAGGGAGGAGGTGGTTCAACAGTAACTACATTTGTGGCAT
>CAZFHF010000246.1:0-5223 GCA_964518655.1 uncultured Bacteroidales bacterium
AGGATCTTCATTTTCAATTTTCTCCAGCAGTGTATCTGTAGCATCAAATGTACAGCCGACATATGTGGGAATAATGACAACTTCAATGCTATCCTGCGAATTATTATATGCATCAACATAAGCATATAATCCTATATTAAACAGATCATTTTCATCATTGCTCAATTGAATATACCATTTTACCTGAACTTTCTCCTGTGTCTCAAATGATTTGCATAGTAAACTGCCTGTCATACAAGACAAAATAAAACCTGTAATAATAACTTTTGTTTTCACAATATATCATTTAATAATTCTGAATTTTCTTCAAACATGCAAAATTCCGTTTAGGAAATCGACTGATATTATGCGCGGCGCTTAAAATCAGACCATTTTTTTCCAGATCCGTACCCAGGTATGATTTTATCCAAAGGCAGATTAATTCATATTCTGAATTTTATATTGTGTTGGAGTAGTCCCTGTATATTTTTTAAACGTGGCATTAAATACTGACTTGTTATTATATCCTACCTCGTATAATATCTCCAGAATTGTTTTATTCGATACATGAGACCTGGCAATCAATTGCTTTGCTTCCCGTATTCTATAGGTATTGATAAATTCAAAGAAAGTCTGGTCAAAACCTTTATTAATAACTTCTGATAAGGAACGGGGAGAGATAAATGTAAACTCGGCCAGCTTGCTGATAGTTAAATCGGAAATTAAATAGGGTTTGTGATCCCTCATATAGTCCGTAAGTTTTTTCTTGTAATTTTCCAGAACGCTGCTCGACAAAGAAGCTGACTTCTGTTTAATAAATGATATATCGATAAGTGAAAATATTTCCGGGTGTATCAACGCATAATACAGTATTATAAGTGCAAAAACCACATAGCTGCCAATCCGGAGAATAAACAGTAACATGCCTATATTCCCAAGCAAGGGATACAGATAATGTTTTAAGCACATAATATAAGTCATGACAAAGAACCCGAACAGAACAGTGCCGAGCCATGCGTATTGTTCAGGCAGTACTGATGAAGCCTGGTGTTTCAGCCTTTTTTTAAATATGTAAAGTATTATAATGGCTGCACCAATATATCCGGCCATCTGGGCATGAAAAACAAGTGAACTTGCCAGTTCCTCAAATGGAGTAAAAAGATTCCCTTCCAGTATATATCTTTTTACCTGACTTTCCGAATACCGAAGTAATGTCAATGCTAATAAAATAGTCACCGTTATGAATGGAACAAGGTGCAGAAGATGATGTTTCCTGATACGAAAGTTCTTATGCAGTGATGAACGTGTATAAAAATACAGTGAAGGGGCTATCAGGTAATTAAACGGGATTCCCAGGTACATGAGCCGGGGGAAATGTATAAAAGCGGTGTAACGGAAAAAACCGATAATCCAGTCATAGCACATCATAGCACAGCCAAGCAAAAACAGGGCAAAGAAGACACTGTTAATCCGCCTGCCATTCCTGCGGATTAGAAAAAAAACTGCCAAAAACATGTAAAATCCTATAGAAAGCATAATAAGAAACCGGGAGATTTTGGCTGTAAAATAAGCTTTTGAATGTATGCCATGAACAGGAATTATCACTTCACATCCGCGAGCATTTACACCGGATGAATCATTAATATTTCTTATCATCGTGGGCCCTGCCGGGAAAAATCCCATTTCCGTGATTTCCATTCTGAGAAGATCAACATCATGTTTTCTCACCCTGTATGAATATTTTTTTGTGATTGTATTTTCATATTCAATCTTTCCTATAAATAAAGGAGAATCAACTTCCAGCTTGTTCCGGAGTAAAGGAAAGGCTAACCGCCATGTAGGAGTTTCATCTTCCAGATGAATAGAAAACATACCTCCTGAAATGATAGAATCAAGTCCCTGCTTACTGCATTCATGAGTAAAAGCCTGCATTCTTTCAGCCATATGTTCATAGGACTCTCTGTATTCTGAATAGACATAGCTTGTTGATAAATTATCATTAAGCACCAATTTATTTTGCGCCTGAGTTTTTATTGAAAAAAGGAGGACAATAAATAATACAAAAGATTTCACTTCAGTCTTACTTTATTAAACTTAAAATATGGGGATTTTATAAAGACTCTGCTTATAAGATAAAGGAGCCGGTAAATACCCTTTTTAAAGGCAACTCTTAATGTAAAATCATTTTAACAACTGCAGCCGTGCTTTCTGTATATATATTGCAAAAGTAGGTTCCCGGGGAAACCTTGTTTTTACTATTATCTGTACCGTCCCATGTAATCTCATATGTTCCGGCCGGCAGCTCTTCTTTTATCAGCACCTTTACCTCACGGCCCGTGATATCTGTAATGCTGATGAAAATATATTCGTGATTCGTATTAGTAAATTTCAAACATGTCTGCCTGCTAAAGGGATTCGGATAGTTTTGAAACAGCGGGATGTCCTGTTTAGCTGTCTGCTCTCCGTATTTTATGTCTTTAACTTTAGTCTCCAGTCCATCAAGCCAGGTCATTTTTGTTAAATACAATCCGCCGCGTAAAATACCTGCACGGCTTATGTACCAGTTATGGTTTTCATCCCGGATGATTTCCGGTGCATGCGCCGGGATATGGCCCACATAATCTGCATTTTTCCATTGATCCCAGCTATCAGACCGGAATACATCGGTTCCGTCATAACCGGGATGTTCCCAATCGTGTAATGTATCTGTGGGCTGATCAAAAGGACGCGGCCCTATAAATAAATAATAATAATCACCCCGCTGAACTACGAAAGGAGATTCAGTAGGTCCATATCCGGTTCCTTCATGATAATCATTATAAGCTATCTCACGGTCGCTCCAGTGAAGAAGGTCTTCGCTGGTGCGGCACGCAATAATATGATGCCCTCCTTCCGGATATATTGTTGCCGTATAATACATTACCCACATATTTTCCTCTGCGCACCATATTACCATAGGATCTCTTGCCTGAAATCCGTCTCTGAAAAGAATTTTTGGATCCGACCAGGCTTCCAGATCGTTTGATGTCCGAAGTACTATAGCATAACTTTCCATCGGCCCTCCGCCACAATAAAACATATAGAAGCTGTCCTCGTGCTGTATAACATGTGGCGCCCAAAGTACTTTACCGTCAATGTATGACTCCTCATAAAATGGTGGCTCAAGCTCTTCCCATGATTCCTGGTCAGGGTCATCTGCTGCCGCATGACCAAAATAATTAGCAATAGTAGGATCGCCGGAACCAGGGTCAGGCCAGATAATACCATACATATGCCAGGTGCCGTCTGTTCCGCGTATAAAACAATGATCGTTAACATGCCAGTTATCATGGCTTGTCGCATAAATAGGATCTTCCGGAAATTGATCAACAGTAAATAATGGCGGATCCTGTAAAACCAACGGATACTCGCCTGCCCAATGATATCCCGGATTCAATTGCCAGTTATGGAAAAGAACATTATTTGTATCTATATAAAAAGCTTCAAGACACCCGTTTTGATTTTGTATTGCAGCTATGCTTTTTACCGACCACCCATACTGTTTCCCTTCCTCCCAGCCGCTGCTCGGAGCAAATTGCCATCTATGGTGAATTATATTATCCAGATCAGTATAAAAGACCTCCATCCTGCCATCATAATTTTTTTCAACTGTAACAAACTTAGCCGGTCCTGCAAATACAGCATGATCATCCCAACCGCTATTGGGTGCTATCTGCCATCTATGGTTAAGAATATTATCGTTATTGATAAAAAATACCTCGATCCTTCCGTCAGTATTTCGCGAAACAGCAATGTGCCTGGCAGAGTCCGTGAAAGGATTTTCCTCAGACCAGGCGCCATCCGGAGCTAGCTGCCACCTGTGAAACAGCGCGTTCCCTTGTCCCGAGTAAAATACTTCAAGCCTGCCATCCTGGTTTTGGCCGGCTGAAAAAGCGCCGGCGTAATCAGCCAGATTTGTTTTTTCCGACCATTCCCTGTCTGATAAAGCCTGCCGGCGATAATACAGGATATTGTCCGGATCAGTATTGAATAAATGAAGATACCCGCTGTCATCACGAAGCAAATACATAGCATTAACCTGATTATCCATTTCTACAGGTTCGAACCACCCATTGCTGGGAGAGCTCTGCTTTTTAAGAAATAAGCGGTTATCCTGCCCTATTATGAAAACATTAAGACAACTATCCAAATCTCGTTCCATCGCAACGGTTTTTGCAGAATCAAAACACTGCATTTCATCGGACCATTCACCTCCGGGCGCCATTTGCCATCGATGGTAACAAACCTGGTTTGTATCAATATAAAATATTTCCAGCCTGCCGTCAGCATTTTGCCCTGCAGCAATTACAGAAAACACCGGTTCAGTTGCCTGAAGATAATTAATGGTTAATAACAATATCGTGATTGTTAAATAACGGCCCGTTGATTTTCCTGCGATCAGCATTTTTCTTTATTAAAAGAATTTAAATATATCGTATATATTATTTAGAATACTATTTATAAACCATAAACTAGTATGGAATAATGTACTTTGCCAATAATGACGGCATGCTTGAATTTGACGATATAAAGTGGACAATACATCCTCTGCCTAACCAGTCTATAGTACGTTGTGTTGCTTATCATGATTGTAAATCTTCAAAGTGACGTGGTCTGAAATTTATGTATTTCCTTAAGTGGTATTTCTGTTAATTCCATCAATTAAAATTAAGCAATTTCCTAACTTAGAGTATCGTTTTTTTATAAAAAAAGCTATTGTAAGATAATAAAGGTTCTGATAACTCATAAAAACCTTTTTTCTTAGTAATCGTTCTTGATTTTGCTTTGATATTTAAGCGTTTCCGGATATCCTCAACAAATTTCTTATTTCCAACAGCAATGGCTTCTGTCCATTTACTTTCTCTGTTATTGGCATTTATTTCCAAAGCATCTTCTATCCATTCTTTATTTGCGTCTTGAAGTTCATCGATTGATTTGAAATTTAGAATTTCCATTAATGAAATATAATTAATTATTGAATATCGTTTTTTGGGATTTTGTATCTCATAATATCCGGATTCTTTCCATTCTATTGGATGATTGACTACTCCTGCTCTTACCATATTCATGCTGATATAAACAATACATTGAATCAAATACCTGTCTGAATCTACAGCTGTTGCATGATACCTGTCTTCCCAGAATGCTCCCCCACGATTTTTCCTTATATTATATTCTTGTCCTATCCTACCTTGTATTAGTTGC
>CAZFHF010000247.1:0-4779 GCA_964518655.1 uncultured Bacteroidales bacterium
GGTGCAACTGTCATATTTATTGATAATTACGCCTGCTATAATAATTTCGATAAGTTGTGCATTTTTCAGAAAAGGGATAATTGATCTTTTATATGATGAGTATGTAATAACTTCTGCCAGTGTATTTGGCAAACTTATTTTCAGTTTTCTCGGAATGTGCACTACATATATTTTCGGAACCCTCCTGACCGCCAATGGCAACCTTAAGACTCTTAATATAATAGCCGGGATAGGTGTAATAATAAGCATAGGATTAAACCTGGTACTTATCCCTAAACATGGTGTACATGGTGCTGCTATAGCAAATATATCAACACAGGTTTATATGGCTGTAGCGCAGATTACATTGTCAACCAGGATGCTGGGATTAAAAATAAATTACAGGTTGATCGGCAAACTATTAGTATTTATTCCTTTGCTTATCGCATCAGGTTTCTTAATTAAAAATCTTGATATAAACTGGATTAAAGGAGATTTAAAATGGATCCCGGGTTTTATGCTTTTAATTTTTGTCGGTATTGTTCTGGGATTTGCAATACGGCTGATAAATCTGAAGACTCTTTATCAGATAATAAGGTATGATGATATTATAAAGAATTAGTGCTATTCATAATCCGGCATTTTAAATGTAATAATAATCAGTCAGCGGATCCAGCGGTTAAATTCGTTAATCCTGTACCCGGCACAAACAATCTTATTGATTATCAAACAGTTTGCAAAATCATATAAAGATTTTATTTTGGCTGCCATTTCCGGCGTTTTTATCAACAGAATTAAGGGATTTATGGAAAATTTCCAATAAAAGTCAGAGTTAACCTTTCATTTTCTTAAATTTAAGTTTTCTTATTAATAAAAAGACTATGAAACCTTATCATTGGAGGTTATTAACCGCAGGCATAATTATACTCATTACTGTAAAGGGACTGCAAAAGGGTAATGCCCAGACAACAGTAAATATAACGGCAGCTCAGGCACCTGAGCTGATTGCAGATGCAGGAGAAGATGCTGCAATAGATGCAGGAGGGGAGATTACAATTGGAGGTTCACCAACAGCAATAGGCGGAACGGGAAATTACACGTACCAATGGAACTATGAATCTTTCCTTGAGGATCCCGCTATAGCTAATCCTGTTGCTTTTCCTCAGGGAAGCCTGACATTTTATGTTACTGTCACTGACCAGGAGGGCTGCACCGACACTGACGGGATTTATATAACAGTCATTGGAGGAACGGGAGTCAATAATACCGAATCAAATACCAGCATTATTGTTTTTCCCAATCCGGGCAAAGGGTTGTTTACAATTGAGATCACTGGCATTGTTGATGAACAGCAGATTAAGATTTCCATTACTAATCTTTCGGGGCAGAGAGTATACGAAAACATATGTAATGTTGAGCCGGTTCTTAAGAGAGAGATAAATATATCTTTCCTGTCAAAGGGTTTTTATATCCTTACAATTGACGGGAAATCGACGCATCTTGAAAGACAATTAATTATTCAATAATTATTAAATGTTCCAATCATGAATTACTTTAATAGAGTATATATATTAGGGATCTTTCTATTCTTAATATTATGTGAAGGTGCATTTTCACAATTTGTAATTGTTAATTCTGATAAGGTCTTATACAAAAATGATTCCGTGATCTTAGTTATTGATAATGATATAAGAGGAGATATACACTGGGAAGTATCAAAAGACAAGGTTAGCTGGACAACTATTACAGGCAATAATTCAAATACTTTATATCTGCATATTGACAGTTCAGCCTTTTATCGTGCTGTAATTACCGAAGGAACATGTAATCCTGTTTATTCGGATACCGTAGCAATTGCTGAGTTATATGATAAGCGAGATGACCAGATATATGATATTGTGAAAATAGGATCACAATGGTGGATGGCAGAAAATTTAAATTTCAATACCCAGGATGGTTCGTGGTATTATGATAATGACAGCCTGTCTTATGCGGGTAAATATGGAAAGTTATATTCATGGGAAGCAGCCTTGAAGGCTTGTCCGTTCGGGTGGCATCTGCCAACGGACGAAGAATGGAAAGTACTTGAAAGGGAAACAGGTATGGATTCAACAGAAGCAAATAGTACGGGATGGCGCGGGACTGACCAGGGTGATAAGCTTAAAATGGGGGCTCCCTTCGGCTTTAACATTTTATTTGCAGGTTTCATGCAGGAAGATAGCTCGTTTGATTATTTGAATTCAAGCGCGACCTTCTGGAGTTCCACAGCATTTTCAGGAGGCGATGCCTGGTATCGTGGTTTTGGTTCAGAACCGCAAATTCACAGGTATTATTACAGTAAGGATATGGCATTTTCAGTCCGCTGTCTGAGAAACAATACTCCTCTAATTGAAGCCCAGATTATTGCTGATTCAACTACCAAGTATTCGGCAGTTATCGAGGCAAATATTTATTATGACGGAGGAGATAGTATTTTATCAAGAGGGTTATGCTGGGGAACTTCAATTGATCCTGATTTTTCAAATAATGTAATTTCTATAGAAAGTGGATTGGGAATTTTTACAGGTAAAATTACCGGATTAACGCCCAATACAACATATTTTGTAAGGGCATATGCATTAAACAGTTCTGATACAGCATTTAGTGAGAATATAGAATTTATTTCTGTCAGTAAACCGATCCTCACTACTAATAATTTATCGGGTATAACTTTAAATTCAGCAGTATGTGGGGGGTTTGTCACAGATAATGGAGGAGTGGAAGTTGTTACACGCGGTGTTTGCTGGAGCATTTTGCCCAATCCCACAACCGATGACAATATAACTGTTAATGGTCTGGGAACAGGAAGTTTTACAAGCTCAGTAACAGGACTGGTTCCAAATACTACTTATTATATAAGGGCCTATGCAATAAACAGTATTGGTACAGCATATGGCAATGAAAGAATTTTTAAAACATTACCCGTAAGTCAGATTGACAGTATAACTGACAATCGCGATGGAAGGGACTACAGAATTATAAAAGTTGGCAGTCAATGGTGGTTTGCAGAAAACTTGAATTACGAAAAAACAAATTCATGGTGTTACGATGATAGTACTGCTTATTGTGATATCTTCGGAAGGCTATACACCTGGGATGCTTCCCTTAATAGTTGCCCTTCTGGATGGCATCTGCCTCGTGATGCGGAATGGAAAATACTTGAGCGGTATCTGGGTATGGATTCACTGGCGGCTGAAAATATAAACTGGAGAGGTACAAATCAGGGCACACAGTTAAAAGATGGGTCACCGATAGGATTTAATGTTTTGTACGGAGGATTCAGACAGGAAAATGGTGATTTTGCTTATTTAAATTCCAGCGGTACTTTCTGGACTTCAGAACAATATACAGGGCAAACTGCATGGTACAGAGGTTTTGGATCGGTAGAAGAGAATATTCACAGATATTATTATGACAAGGATATGGCATTTTCTGTGAGATGTCTAAAAACTGATCCGCCGGTAGTTATTACGGACTCGGTATATGATGTCACAAAAACTTCGGCAAAGATTGATGCAAGAGTTATATCTGACGGAGGAGAAAATGTAACCCAGAGGGGAGTATGCTTCAGCCAGTCACCGGGACCGACAGTTTTTAATAATAAGTATGCAGTCGGCAGTGGAATCGGTCCTTTCACAGCTATATTAACCGGACTTGCAACAAATAAAACTTATTACCTTAGAGCCTATGCAATTAATAATGCTGATACTGCATACAGCAATGAAGTTACATTTATAACAATAACTGCACCTGTTGTAGTCACAATACCAGCAAGTTCAGTTACCAAAACATCTGCTGTTGTGGGAGGCAATGTTACTGACAACGGAGGCAGTCCGGTTACCCAAAGAGGTGTTTGTTACAGTACAAGTCCTGATCCTTCCTATTTCAGCAGTCGTCTCGTAATCGGATCAGGAAGCGGCAGTTTTGCAACAACTCTAGGCGGACTAAGTTCCAATAGAACATACTATCTGAAGGCATATGCTATTAATGCAAAAGATACTGCCTACGGCAATGAAATAAGTTTTAAAACACTACCGGTATACCCGAAAGGATCTATAACTGATCCACGCGACGGTAAGCATTATTCGACCATAAATATAGGGGACCAGTGGTGGATGGCTGAAAACCTGAATCATTCAGGGGGTGGCACATATTGTTATGATAATAATGCTGCCTATTGTGACACATTCGGGCGTTTATACCGGTGGTCAACTGCTACTGGTGCCTGTCCTTCAGGCTGGCATTTGCCTTCAGATGAAGAATGGAAAACTCTTGAGATGGAACTGGGGATGAGCCAGTCAGCTGCAAATAATACAGGCTGGAGAGGGACAGACCAGGGAACACAGCTTAAAGCTGAAGGGCCCTCGGGCTTTGACGTTCTTATGGGCGGTTTCCGCAATGAAAATACGAATTTTGAATATATATATTCAAGCGGCACATTCTGGACATCCACTGAAGTGCTCACCGAAACTGCATGGTACAGGGGATTCGGACTTCCAGAGGAAAATATTCACAGAGAAGATTTTGATAAAGACTACGGTTTTTCAGTCAGATGTATGAAAAATAAACTGCCAGTTGTAAGTACTGCGGCTATTTCCTCCAAGACAGACAGTTCTGCAACAGGAGGGGGTGAGGTAACATATGACGGGGGAGCTTTGGTTACAGCCAGGGGGGTATGCTGGAGCACTTCGCACGGCCCGACAACAGGTGATGATACTACAAATAATGGTGAAGATGTGGGTCCGTTTATTAGTACACTTT
>CAZFHF010000247.1:4789-5169 GCA_964518655.1 uncultured Bacteroidales bacterium
TGACTTATTGCCGAATACCACATATTATGTTCGTGCATATGCAACTAATAGCGAAGGCACAACTTATGGCGATGAAGTCAGCTTTAAAACACTGATTGGCCTTCCCAAGCTGACAACTTCACCTGTTGCTTCAATA
The DNA here is from genome assembly GCA_964518655.1 of uncultured Bacteroidales bacterium. Lineage (GTDB taxonomy): Bacteria > Bacteroidota > Bacteroidia > Bacteroidales > UBA10428. Next base: position 4,926 of record CAZFHF010000247.1, read on the forward strand.
ACTGACAGTTCAGCAGTTAGCGGAGGTACAATAACCAGTAGCGGAGGAGTATCAATAACTGCGAAGGGAGTATGCTGGAGCACCACAGAACATCCTGATTTGAATGATGACCATACCTCAGACGGAACAGGTTCAAGTGCGTTTGTCAGCATAATGGAAGATCTTGAGCCTAACACAACTTATTATGTGAGGGCATATGCAACAAACAGCGAGGGTACCAGGTATGCGAACCAGGTGAGCTTCA
>CAZFHF010000248.1:0-269 GCA_964518655.1 uncultured Bacteroidales bacterium
TGTAAAATCTGCAGGTGCAACCTCAACACCTATCCTGCTGAAAAATGCTTTTAATATTTTCTGATATTTATCTGTTTTTTTCATCATAACATATCTGTTAATTCATCTTTTAAAACTTCTTTTAACCTGTTAAATATCTTTTTCCTGTTTCGGAATAATCTTACTTTTACATTTGAGACAGTTAATCCTGTAATATCTGACAATTCTCTAATTGTTCTGTTATCCTGGTAATATAAAGTTAACAAGGATTTGTCAACAGGATCCAGTTC
>CAZFHF010000248.1:279-5155 GCA_964518655.1 uncultured Bacteroidales bacterium
TCATCCAGAATCTTTTTTAAAATATCTGCGGGAACACTGTCAAAATTGTAGTCCTCTTCATATGTCCTGTCATCAATTTCCGGATAATTAATTTTATCATCCAGTGAAACATAATCCAATTGTTTCTTTCTGATCTTTGAAATAGATGTATTATAAGTAATGCTGTAAAGCCATGTCGAGAATTTTGATTTTCCCTTAAAGTCCTTTAATGACGTATAAGCCTTAACAAATACATCCTGTGCTAATTCTTCAGCATCCTCATGGTTGCCGGCTATCCTGTATGCAACATTGTAAACCATATCTTTGTATCTGTCAACAATGAAAGAAAAATCCGAAGTATATCCCGAAAGGATCCTTCTAATATAATAACTGTCCTTATTTATGTTCATCTAATTTGACGCTGAAAGGTTTTTCTGGTTACATATTTAAGCTTAAAAACTAAATAAAATTATAAAAAATGTAACCATTATAAAAAAGAAGGCGTCGTATCGATTGGAAACAATTTATTAACTTTAAAAATTAAAAATCATGGGACCAATGGCTGGAGTAATCATTGTTTTAATAATCTTCTCCTCAATCACAGGAGTAATTCTTGGAATTATATACCTGAGAAACAGGTATAAAGAAAGAATGAAAGTAATAGAAAAAGGTGCTGATCCTTCAATTCTTAAATCAGAACTAAGATCCCGGGATAAAATATCCTTGAAGATTGGAGTATTTCTTATTGGTATTGCATTAGGTATAATTGTCGGAAACATTTTTGCGAATTATACTTTTATATTTCCTGAAGACGAAGTTGCTTACTTCTCATCAATTTTTCTGTTTGGAGGTATAAGTTTGCTTATCACTCAGTTAATAGGTGATAAAAATAAGAAGAAATGATAATCAACACATTTACTTTATAAATGAAATTTGTTATAAAACAATCATAAAAAATTTTAAACGGATGAAAAAAAATTGGATTATTCATGCAATTTTAATTTTGTCTCTTGTATCATGTGAATATGAAGACTCTAAAGTCAGAACCCTTAAAGGAAGCTGGAAGTTTGCTATAGGGGACAATAAGGAATGGGCTTATCCTGAATATAACGACAGTAAATGGGATAGAATATATGCGCCTATGCGCTGGGAAAGGCAGAACTACTATAATTATAATGGATACGCATGGTACAGGAAGAGTTTCAGGCTCTCCCCCAAATATGAAAATACAAATCTTTATTTATATCTGGGAAGAATAGATGATGTTGACGAGGTATATATCAATGGTAAACTTATTGGTTCATCCGGCAGCTATCCTCCGGAATACCAGACAGCTTACCAGGTTTCAAGAAAATACCGTATACCGGCCGGCGTATTAAATTATAATAAAGAAAATATAATTGCCGTAAGAGTTTATGATCATAATGAATACGGAGGAATAATTAGCGGTGATCTTGGAATATATGTGGACGACATTTACCCTATTGACATTAATCTTGAGGGTACATGGAAGTTTCATCTTGATGACAGTCTTCTTTGGAAGGACCCGGGTTATAATGATGAAGGCTGGTATAATGTAACTTTGCCGGAAGCATGGGAAAAACAGGGTTTTGATGACTATGACGGATTTGCCTGGTACAGAAAAAAGTTTGACATCCCTCATGAACTGAAATCCAAAAAACTCGTTATGTTGCTGGGGAAAATTGATGACATTGACCAGGCTTACTTAAACGGAGAGCTTTTAGGATTTACAGGTGAATTCAATCCGCAATACGGTGATATAAGAACCAATGATCATTACAGGGAATTCAGGGGATATTATATACCTGAGAATATTGAATTAAAAGATACAGGTAACATCATTGCTATAAGGGTATACGACTCTCAGGGCTATGGAGGCATGTATGAAGGGCCTGTAGGATTGATTACACAGGAGAATTATACAAATTTCTGGTATAATAAAGTAAAGAGAGGAAGACGCATGCATTACATCACAGACTGAAAAACTGCATTGAGCTTATTAGCATCGGGATTGTTTAGAATTTTATAAAAATGGAACTCAATTTTCTTTTTGATATTAAGGATATACTTGCCGGATGGGGTTTACCCGAGAAATATGTCTTATATGTAAATACGGCATTTGGAGTTGCATTAATCATTATACTGGCCTATCTGTCAGATGTAATATTAAAAAGAATTATTTTAAGGAGTATTACACGCATTATTAAAAGGACCAAGTCCAGGTGGGATGATATTCTTCTGGAAAAGAAGCTTTTTTCAAGGCTTTCCCATCTTGCTCCTGCCATTATACTGTTTTATTATGCAAGATATGTTCTGTCCGATTATCAGAATATCTCAGTTCTCTTTCAGGGTGTAATAAAAATCTTTATAATACTATTGGTACTGCTGATCGTTGATTCGTTAATCAATGCCCTGCATGATATATATCAAACATTGCCTGTATCAAAAAACCGTTCTATAAAAGGATATGTTCAGATTATAAAAATACTTGCATATTTTATTGCCGGCTTGCTGGTAATTTCTGTTGTCTTTAACAAGGAAGTTACAAAATTATTAACCGGGCTGGGCGCAATAGCCGCGGTATTATTACTGGTTTTTAAAGATACAATACTTGGCTTTGTTGCGAGCATACAGCTGTCTGCAAATAATATGTTAAAAATCGGCGACTGGATAACTATGCCAAAGTATGATGCTGACGGTACGGTTACGGAAGTCACTTTAAATACAGTTAAAGTACAGAACTGGGACAAGACAATAAGTACGATACCTACATATGCCCTGGTATCAAACTCCTTCAGTAACTGGAGAGGTATGGAAGAATCCGGGGGAAGACGAATAAAACGTTCAATCAATATAGATATGAAAAGTGTCAGATTCTGTACTGCGGAAATGCTTGAAAAATTCAAAAAAATACAATATCTCAGAGAATACATAGAAAAGAGACAGGAAGAGATCGAATCATATAATAAGGAAAACAATATTGATGAATCTATTGTGGTAAACGGACGTAAGATGACAAATATCGGCACATTCAGAAAATATCTTGAGAAGTACCTTTACAACCATCCTAAAATACATAATGACATGACTTTTCTGGTAAGGCAATTACAACCTACAGATAAAGGGGTTCCAATTGAAGTATATGTATTCAGCAATGATCAGCGCTGGGCAAGCTATGAAGCTATACAGGCTGACATTTTCGATCATATTATGGCAGTAATACCCGAGTTTGATCTTAGAGTATATCAAAGTCCGTCAGGAGATGATTTTCAAAGGGCATTGAAAAACTAACATCTATGTACAAGATAAGTATTAAATTGCCTTTCCTCCTCTTTCCCCTGTTCTTATTCTAATACATTCGTCGAGTGGAGTAATAAATATTTTACCGTCACCCACTTCACCGGTATCATTTGATCTTGCAGCTTTAATAATTGTATTAACTGTAATATCAACGAATTCATCATTCACTGCAATATCAAGCTTAACTTTTGGTATCAGTCCGGGTACTGCTCTTTTACCCCTGTAGATCTGTTCCCGTGTTTGCTGACCATGGCCTGATACACGGATAACTGTTATTCTTGTTATTTCATTTTCTATTAACGCTTCACGTACCTGGTCAAGTTTGATATCTCTTATTATTGCTGTTATTAATTTCATAGTATTGAATTTTTATGTTAATTTCAAAATATCAGGAACTATTTATATATTATTAATTAAATTATATATTGTACCGGAACCAGAGAAAACTGAAATATGGTTTTTAGCTGGCGTTCAACATTCCATAACCATATTCTCCGTGATATGATGCATCAAGCCCCTGCATCTCCAATTTTGCCGGTGATCTTAATCCAAATAGCTTATCTACTATAATAAGGATTACCAGGGTAACAACAGCTGCATAGGCTATTGATATTAATACTGCAATAACCTGAATACCGAGCTGCTGCAGGATTGTCCATGTCCCTCCTTCGGTTAAAGCTGCAGCTTCATTCATCCAGCTTTCTCTAATAAAGAAAGACAGCATTATAGCACCAACAATTCCTCCTATTCCGTGTATTCCAAAAGCATCAAGACTGTCATCATAGCCGGATTTATTTTTAATTAATATTGCAATATAGCATAACCCTGCAGCAATAGCTCCTAATGCCAATGCTCCATATGGTTGTACAACGCCTGCAGCAGGAGTTACAGCTACCAGTCCTGCGAGAATTCCACTGGCAAATCCCAGTGCAGTAGCCTTTCCCTGGTGAGCACTTTCGATAATCATCCAGGTAATTGCTCCTGATGCTGCTGCTGCCTGGGTTGCCGTCAATGCCTGCGCAGTGTCCAAACCACTGTTTACACTACTCCCTGCATTAAATCCGAACCATCCTACCCATAGCAGACCTGCACCAATCATTGTAAGAACAAGATTACTTGGTGGCATAGACGTTTTGGGATATCCTCGTCTTGCTCCCAGATAAAGTGCCGCTACCAGTCCGCTGATACCCGCTGAAATATGCACTACTGTCCCCCCTGCAAAATCAATTGCTCCATTGGCTCCCAGATTAAACAGAAAGCCGTCCTTAGCCCATACCCAGTGGCACAAAGGATTGTAGACCAATATACCCCAGAGTGCAATAAAGACAGCATAGCCTTTGAAACTTACCCTTTCAGCAAATGCACCTGCAATAAGTGCCGGTGTAATAATTGCAAATTTTCCCTGGAACATTGAAAATACATAATCAGGAACGCCGTTATTAACTTCAGTATCTATTCCCTTAAGAAATAATAGGTTAGTGTCCCATCCGATCCATCCGCCAAGCGCATTCTCACCAAAACACATACTATAACCAAAGCTAATCCATAGTACGGTCATTATTCCCATTGCTGCAAA
>CAZFHF010000249.1:0-5141 GCA_964518655.1 uncultured Bacteroidales bacterium
CTGGTGATTCAGGATAAATTTGTACATATCTTTTAATTCATCTTTTGAAAGAGAATTGATTTTATCAATCTTTTCTTTGAGAAATTTTATTTTAGTGGAATTAATAAAGTTCCCGGTTGTAACTTTATAAATCTCATCTTCTCTCTCAATTACCAGAACTCCGAATTTAGGATCAAGCTCTTCTTCTATGCCTTCATGGGTTTCTTCAATATGGTGATAAAGATTTTGCAGACTTTCTACCAGAACATTATAAAGTTTCTTTCTCGTCTTGCCCAGTTCATTTGCATCATCCAGCCTCTTTTCTACAGTTTCGAGAACATCATTTATTAATTCAGAGGTTATACTGCCTTTGTATGCAAGAAGTATATCACCTTTGCTTATATTTTCATAATAATCTTTTATACTAAAGCTCATATAAGGCTTCTCTATTTAGCTAATCGTTCGATATAAAGTCCCAAAAACAATTTGAAGGTTCAACAAATATATAAAAAATATTGTCTTTTAAAAATTCGCAAATTTATTAAAATACAAATTATAGAAATGTTTCAACACTAATTCTAAACTTAAATATAGCCAAATTTCAATAAATAAAAATAAGTTAAGCAGAATTTTTAAATAGTCTTATTAACAGATAAAATAATATTCTGAAATACAGTAAATTACTACCTTTGTGTTCAATATTATATAACATTGCATGATCCGGTTCAATATTAGCTGGCATTTTGACAATTTACCTGAACTAATAAAACACATTTATTTTTTCATAAGCAATGCTTTATAATAATCCCAGTTGTCACATATTTCAATAGCTTTTATATATCTGGACTCCTGTTCGTTTATAATTTCGTAAAATTCACTGGTTGTCCATAAGTCCCGTGCTATATATGCTTTGACCAGCAATTTAATCTTTTCCTCTGATGTTTCCAGTCCTTGTTTGTCCTGTGGTACATTTTCCTTTTCGGCATATCTGACCAGATCATCAAGTAATTTATCAGTTACTTCGAAATTTTTATGAAAGGCAGCAAACTCACGATATGTACGATTAAGTTTTTCCCTGTTATTATCGACATAATTGAGTGTGAATTGATTCAATATACCTTTGCTAAGCAGGTCCCTGTAATAATCAGAATAATACAATGTATCAATAGGAACAAAAAAATCGGGCATAATTCCACCTCCTCCGTACACTACTCTTGAGTTTGTCAGAGTGTAATATTTCAGGGAATCGGGAAAATGAGTACTGTCTTCATGAGAAAGTTCGCCGTTGTTATACCTGTTTATTATATCTTTATCATATTCGGCTTTGCTCATATCATAAGGTTTCTGTATTAACCTTCCCGTTGGAGTATAATACCTGGCAACTGTAAGTCTGACCATAGAAGAATCGGGTAATCTCAAGGGGCGTTGTACCAGTCCCTTGCCAAATGACCTGCGTCCTATAATAATACCCCTGTCCCAATCCTGGATTGCTCCCGCTACTATTTCACTTGCCGATGCAGATCCCTCATCAGTTAATATCAGTATATTTCCTGTTTCAAAATCTCCCTTATAAGTGGCTCTATAATCTCTCCTTGGATTATTTCTTCCTTCTGTATATACAATAAGTTTTTCATCATCCAGGAATTGATCTGCAAGTTTTATTGCAACCTCCAGATAACCTCCGCCGTTGCCCGTTAAATCAAGTATCAGGGTATTAACACCCTTAATTTTGAGCTTTTCAAGAGATTCCTTGAATTCCTCGATTGTGGTCAAAGAAAATCTGTTGATTTTAATATAGCCAATATTATCTTTTACTATATAGGAAGCATCAACACTGTAGATAGGTATCCTGTCCCTTATTATTGTAAAATCAATTGTTTTATTAATAGAACGCCTGAGGATAGTAACTGTTACCTTTGTTCCTTTACTGCCCCGCAATAATCTGTAAACATCATTATTTGTTATGTCAATGCCTGCAACGTTTTCTCCTTCAACCTTTATTATGCGGTCTCCTGCCTGTATTCCAACTTTCTCTGACGGACCTCCTGAAATGGCAGAAATTACAAATATCGTATCATTCAGGATATTAAAGGATATACCTATTCCTTCAAAATTCCCTTGTAACGGTTCATTCATTTCCGTAACTTCCTTTTTGGTAAGATAACTTGAATGAGGATCCAGTTCCTTCAATACTGCAATAATTGCATTTTCAACAATCTCTTTCTGATCGACTGAGTCAACATAATAGTTATCAATCCATTCCAGTACCCTCCCGAATTTAAATGTTTGTTCATATACTGCCTGGGAATATGTAAACCTGACAAGCATAACTGAAAAGCAGAATATATATAAAAAAAGTCTAAAATATCTCATGAATTTTCAATATTAGTAATTATTGGTATTTTATTGGCAAAACCAGGAGCAGAATAAAATATTTCCCTGGTATAAACAATATATTTAAACAAGTTAATAAAACCGGAAAATAATGAATAAACAGAGCAAGTTATTTAATGAATAATCTTGGTTATGATATTATAAACTCAAAATCCAGACCTGTAATATCGGCTAAATCTTCTCCTGCTTCCCTTAGTAATTCATCTTCTTTGTCATAGTACCAGTTAACAACAGTTTTCATGCCTTTTTTGCTTATTTGAGCAATTTTTACAAATATGTCTGAGATATATCTCATTGAGCCGGAATTATAATAAGCAAATCTGACACTGATCTTCAGCGGGGAACTAATATTATTTATATTTTTTTCATATTCATCCAGCCAGCGGATAACGGGTTTATAAAAATCATGAACATTTTCCGGCAAAGATGACCCGGAGAATAGCAAAGTATTTTCTTTAGGATCATAACGGATTTCAGGCGTGTGTTTGCCAGGCTTAATATCAAGTACTTCCATAAAATATTGTATTTTGGTTAAAAGATACTAATTTTTAATAATTACTTCCAAATATAAGACAAATAATTGTATATTTTCATTCCCATTCAATTGTAGCCGGAGGTTTTGAGCTAATATCGTAAACAACCCTGTTAATGCCTTTGACATTGTTGATTATCCTGTTTGATATAGTACTCAGAAATTCATAAGGAAGGTGTGTCCAGTCGGCTGTCATACCATCAGTTGAAGACACTGCCCTGAGAGCCACAACATTCTCATAGGTTCTTTCATCACCCATTACACCTACTGAATGAATGGGTAGCAGTATTGCTGCAGCCTGCCATACTTTATGGTATAAATCAAATTCCTTTAATCCTACATTAAATATATCAACAACTTCCTGTAGTACTTCAACTTTTTCAGAGGTAACATCTCCCAGAATTCTTACCGCTAAACCCGGACCGGGGAATGGGTGCCGGTTAATAATCTCATCGTCAATTTCCAGCGCGTTCCCTACCTTTCGAACCTCGTCCTTAAAAAGTAGTTTTAATGGTTCTACAACTTTAAGGTTCATCTTTAAGGGTAATCCGCCAACGTTGTGATGGGATTTAATAGTTGCTGATGGTCCTTTTACCGAAACAGATTCAATAACATCAGGATATATTGTGCCCTGAGCAAGCCATTTGACATCCTGAATTTTTCTTGCTTCTTTTTCAAAGACCTCAATAAAATTTTTACCAATTATTTTTCTCTTTTTTTCAGGATCAGATACTCCTTTTAAATCATTAAGAAACTTATCCTTTGCATTTATTCCTGTGACATTTAATCCCATATGCCTGTATGATGCCAGAACTTTATCAAATTCATTCTTTCTCAGCAGTCCGTTATCCACAAAAATTCCTGTTAAGTTTTTACCAATAGACTTATTTAACAGAACTGCGGCAACTGAAGAGTCAACTCCTCCTGAAAGACCCAGCACGACCTTGTCGTTTCCTATAAGGTTCTTCAAGTCTTCTATGGTAGATTCAATAAATGACGCCGGAGTCCAATCCTGTAAACAATTGCATATATCAACGACAAAATTATATAATATTTTTTTCCCTTCAGTTGTATGATATACTTCAGGATGAAATTGAATACCATACGTTTTCTCATTACTTATTTTATAAGCCGCAACCTTAATATCCCTGGTACTTCCTATTATTTCATAACCGGCAGGCAACCCGGATATTGTATCTCCATGAGACATCCACACCTGGGTGTTTCCTGACAACCCGGTGAATAATTTTGAATTTTTGTCAATGTATTCAAGGTTTGCCCTTCCGTATTCGCGGTATTTTGACGGCGATACTATACCACCGTATGCATGTGCAAGATATTGAGCACCATAACATATTCCCAAAAGGGGCAGTTTTCCTTTGATCTTTTCAAGTTCAGGGCATGGAGCATTTTGATCTCTAACTGAAGAAGGACTGCCTGACAGAATTACTCCTCTTATTGTGTCATCAATATCAGGAAAACCGTTATACGGATGTATTTCACAATATACATTTAACTCCCGCACTCTTCTTGCTATCAGCTGAGTATACTGTGAGCCGAAGTCTAATATGATTATCCTGTTCTGCATTCTTCCTTAATCTTTATAATCGAAGCGCAAATATAAATAATTATAAACGATTATCTTACTGTAATTTCATTCTTTCGGGCTCAATCCTGAAATTATCTCCGTCTTCCACAGCATACGTATTTTTAAAGATTTTTCTTGCTTCATCAACTAATACAGATACATCCTTATATCTTGCTGAAAAATGTCCTATTAGTAGTTTTTCCACACATGCCTTTTTTGCGATGGTTGCCGCCTGTACTGCAGTAGAATGATACGTCAGCTTTGCCAGTTTTTTGTCTTTATCCAGAAATGTTGTTTCATGAAAAAGTAACTTTGCTCCGTAAATATACTGAATATATTTTTCTGAAAATACTGTATCAGAGCAATATGCATAAGAACGAAGCTTAAAAGGAGGGAGGGTTAGCTCTTCATTTTTGATAATTTTACCTTCTTCGGTAACATAATCTGCCCCTTGTTTAATTTTTACTATGTCTTTTACAGGGATATTATATTTTTCCACAACTTCTTTCTTAATGTTTTTTGGCCTTTCTTTTTCTTTAAAAATGAACCCTACTGTAGGAATCCTGTGTTTTAGAGGGAAACTTTCTACTGTAAGGTGTTTGTTTTCAAATATTAAAGTATTGCGGTTTGATTTAAAAGGATGCATTA